>SYDM01000004.1 GCA_005801485.1 Rickettsiales bacterium | reverse complement strand
CAATCAGGCTATTGTTCTTCAATTTGGTAATCCAAAAAAAATTATTACTGAGCCAGGTATAAAAGTTAAATTACCCTTTATTCAAAACGTTGTTTACATAGATAAAAGAGTTTTAAATTTAGATAGCCCACCTGAAGAAATCATTGCATCAGATCAAAAAAGATTAATCGTTGATGCCTTTGCAAGATTTAAAATTATTGATCCTTTAAAATTTTACATTTCAGTTGGAAACGAAAATGTTGCTAGATCAAGATTATCGACTATTATTAATTCTAGAATTAGGGGTGTTTTAGGAACACAAGAATTATCTACTTTATTATCGAAGGACAGAACTAAACAAATGTCAGTTATTAAAAACGATGTAAACGTAGAAGCTAAAAATTTTGGGATTGAGATAATAGATGTAAGAATTAAAAGAGCTGATCTTCCTCAGGCAAACAGCGAAGCTATTTTTAAAAGAATGCAAACCGAAAGACAAAGAGAGGCTAAAGAATTTAGAGCCGAAGGAGCAGAAGTTGCATCAAAAATAACTGCAACAGCTGATAAAGACGTAGCTGTAATTTTAGCTAATGCTAATAAACAATCTCAAATTTTAAGAGGAGAGGGCGATGGCCAAAGAAATAAAATATTTGCTGAGGCTTTTAATCGTGATCCTGAGTTTTTTAGTTTCTATCGAGCTATGCAAGCTTACGAAAAAGCTTTAATTGGTGGAGACACCTCTTTAATTCTTTCTCCCGACAGCGAGTTTTTTAAATTTTTTGGTAAATCAATAGATATCAAAAAACCTTAGTTTTTTAAATGAAAGATCTTATAACGGCTTTAGGGTTGTTAATTTTTATTGAAGGATTATTCTTCGCCCTTTTTCCAACAAGAATGAAAAATATGCTTAAAACCATTGAAGTAATTTCTCCTACTAAATTAAGAAGTGTTGGAATTTTTTTTTTAATATTAGGTTTTATAATTGTTTGGTATATAAAAAAATAAATGCAAAAATTTAAAAAAATATTATTTACTTTTCTTCTATTCAACTTAGTATTTGTTAACTCTTTAAGAGCTAAACCCATACCAGATTCTTTTGCAGATCTTGCAGAACGATTAATGCCATCCGTTGTAAATATTTCTACAACACAAACAATCAAAACAACCGCTAACCCTTTTCCTTTTCAATTTCCTCCAGGATCGCCTTTTGAAGAAATGTTTAAAGATTTTAATCAACCAACAGAGAGAAAAGCATCTTCTTTAGGTTCAGGTTTTATTATTGATAAAAATGGAACGGTTGTTACTAATAACCACGTAATTGATAAAGCAGAAGATATTGTCGTAAGGGTAGGCGAAAAAGATTATAAAGCTAAAATTATAGGAGCGGATTCTTATGCCGATGTTGCGGTGTTAAAAATAGAATCTAATGATGAATTTAAACCTGTTAAGTTTGGAGACTCAGATAAAGCACGAGTTGGTGACTGGGTTGTTGCTATTGGAAACCCTTTTGGTTTAGGAGGAACAGTAACTTCAGGAATTATTTCAGCAAGAAATAGAGATATTAATTTAACTCGTTATGATGATTTTATTCAAACCGATGCATCCATTAATCAAGGAAATTCTGGAGGACCACTTTTTAATTTAAATGGAGATGTGGTAGGTGTGAATACAGCTATTCTTGGACAAGGAGGATCTATCGGAATTGGTTTTTCTATACCCTCTAATGATGCTTCAGATGTTATCGATCAATTAATTAAATATGGTGAAACTAAAAGAGGATGGCTCGGAGTTAACATTCAAGAAGTGACTAAAGAGATTGCGGAAGTTGAAGCATTAAAAAATACTGAAGGCGCATTAGTATTAGGTGTCAATGAAAAAGGACCTGCAGACAAAGCCGGACTTAAGGCAGGAGATATCATTTTAAAATTTAATGGTCAAAAAATAGACATGATGCGAAAATTGCCTAAATTAGTTTCTCGAACAGAAGTTGGTAAAATAGTAGACTTAGAGATATGGCGTGATAAAAAAATAATAATAAAAAAATTAACGTTAGGAAGATTAGAGACATCTGAGAGTTTTAAAGCGGAGACAAAGCCAACCACACCCAAACCCAAAACAGTAGATGCTGAAATTGAAACTTTAAAAATAAACGTTAGAGATATTACTGCAGACGATATCGAAACTAGGAAATTAGAAAAAAATCTCAAAGGAGTTGTGGTTACATCTATCTCCAGCAAAAGCCCTGTAGCAGGCTATTTGCAGGAAAAAGATATTATTCTAGAGGTGCAAAAAAATAAAGTTTCAAACTCTAAAGAATTGAATAGTTTGATTGAAGGTATTTACAAAAAAGGCGAGCAAACATTATTGCTTTTAATAATTAACGCTAATAATCAGAGAAGATACATTGGCATTAAAACAAATTAAGTTTGTCTAAGAAAATCATACTTCTCGCCGGCCCCACTGCTTCAGGAAAATCAAAACTTGCAATCAAAATAGCCGAAAAAATTAATGGAGAAATTATAAATGCCGACAGCATGCAGGTTTATAAAGATTTTTCAATTCTTTCTTCAAGACCATCAAAAGCTGATCTAGAAAAAATCAAACATCATCTCTATGGATTTATATCTTCGAAAAAACATTTTTCCACAGGCTCCTGGTTAGTATTAGTTAAACAAAAGATAAAATTATGCCTAAAAAAAAATAAAACACCAATTCTTGTAGGGGGCACGGGCTTATATTTTGAAGCGGTAACAAAAGGAATAAGTAAAATCCCTAATATTGATTTTAAAAAAAGAAACGTAATAAGAGAATTACAAATAAAATTAGGTCAACAAGAATTTTATAGAAAACTTTTAATATTAGATCCTTTAGTTCAAAATAAAATTGAACCCTTTGACACCCAAAGATCAATTAGAGCCTATGAAGTAAAAAAATTTACTAAAAAATCCTTATTTGAATGGTATAAACACACTAAATCAGATTTTAATCAATTTGAAATTTTTAAAATATTTTTGGATACACCAAGAGAGAAAATACTTAAAAATATTTCTAGCCGAACTAAACAGATGATTAAAAAAAGATGTATAAGAGAAGTTAAAAATTTTTTAAAATTAAAGATTGATCCAACCTTATCCGCTAACAAAATAATAGGTGTTAAAGAGATTAAAGAGCATTTAGTTGATAAATTAAATATTAACCATGTTATAGAGCTTATTAATATTAAAACGAGGCAGTATGCCAAAAGGCAAGTGACCTGGTCTAGAGGACATATGACGGATTGGCAAAGAGAATATTCAAACAGTTTTAGCGAACTTTCAAAAAAAATTTTAAAACTTTTAAGCTAAAACTTGACCAAAGT
>SYDM01000046.1 GCA_005801485.1 Rickettsiales bacterium | reverse complement strand
GCCGACATAAATAACTCCACCTTCTATTTTTAAATCTTTTAGTTTAGGGCTCAAATTATTAAACCACTTAGGTCTAGATCGAAGGTGATAAGATAGATTGCCAGCTAACCACTCATCTCCGATAACAATTGCAATATTGTTGCTAAAACTTTTGTCCCATTTATCTTGAACTAATTCAGCTATTTCTTTGCCAGGATAATCCGTTCTTTTATTATCCTTTGAAAATGAAATGTACAGATAGATCGTTGGAGAAAGAACAAAGATAAATAAAAAAAAAATTAAAAATTTTTTTAAAGAATTTAAATTAATACTAGATTTAAAATGATAAATAAAAAATAAACCTAAAAATAAATAAAAAGGTGTCGCCCACATCGTACGAATATTGGCTGCAAAAATAAAAGAAGTTAAAACCATTAAAAAGATTGGAACTAAAGTAATAAAAATTAAAAAAATTGATTTTTCATCACGTTGATTAATTTTAAATTTATATTTTTTAAGCAATAAACTTAGAAGAGCAAAAAAAGGTAATAACGTAACTATTTGCTTAAAAATAAATTTTAAAGGGTAAATTATATGATTTAAAAAAATGCTTTCTGCTAAACCTGTTCTTTTTAATCCATAGGCAATGGTTGTATAATCGTTCTCTACCAACCACGCAATATGGGGACTTAATATTAACAAAAAAACTATAAGGAAAACAAAATATTTTAAACTAAACTTCTTGTGTTTAAGCCAATAGTAAATAAAAAAAAATATTATACCTATCAATAAATAAATGAATAAATATTTAGATAAAAATCCTAATGCTGCAAATAATCCAAATAATATCCAATCGTGAATTTTATCATGTTTAAAACTTTGCCAAGCATAAAAAATTGTTAATGACCAGAAAGGAATTTGACAAATATTTACGTTAAATTCTGGAGATGTAAAATTATAAAAATATATTCCTTCCAACAAAAAAACCGAAATTAATGCATAAGTTTCATTTTTCAAAAATTCTTTTGCTAGCTTAAAAATTACAATAAATGAAATAACAATAAATATCTGACTTAAAAGATAATAAGCCCAATCTTGATTGCCAAATATTTGGTAAAAAATTTCTGGAAAAAAAGCACTTAAAGGGGGATGTTTTTCAAAACCCCAATCTAAATTAGTGCCCCAAGCTAATGCTTCGATAACGTCTAAGGGTAAATTTTTATTAGATAAAAAAGGAACAAGTGTCCAAATTAATAAATGTGAGAGCAAAAATATATTAAATATAAAATGTATATTTTTGTTCATTATTTTAATCTAATTAATACAATTTAAAGTCTATTGACACTTGTAATTTGAAACATATACTCCATTTTTTTTAAATATGCCAAAAAAACCTATAGTAAAGCCTTTAGCAAAAGTCTCAAAAAAAACTAAACAAAAATTTTATATCCCAAATGATAAAGAAAAATATATGTGTGCTAAACACAAAGAGTTCTTTACCGAAGAGTTATTAAAGTGGAAAAAAGATATTATTAAATCTAATTCTTTAACTAATTTTCTAAATTCTTCAGACGATAATATTTCATCGGCTGACATGGTCGATCAAGCTTCTTCATTCACAGATAAATCAGTTGAAGTGAAAGCATTGGCAAGAAGTAGAAAACTTATTGAAAAAATTGATGCAGCTTTACTTAGAATTAAATCTGATGCTTATGGCTATTGTGAGGAAACATCTGAGCCTATAGGATTAAAAAGACTTATGGCAAGACCAATTGCTACTCTTTCTATCGAGGCCCAAGAAAGACATGAGCGAGATGAAAAGATTTTTATAGAAGATTAAACAACAGGAATTTTCTCACCTTTTTGTAATAGGTCATACCCCTTTTGAACAGCTTCTCTTTTTCCAATAAGTTGATACCAACGAGTTAAATTTTTATAATTCTTTAAACCAATATCGTGCCATTCATGTCTTGCGATCCAAGGAAAAGTTGCGATATCAGCTATGGAGTAAAAGTTACCGGCTAAATAATCACTCTGGGCTAATCTTTCATCTAATTCTTCATAAATTCTAGTACAAATTTTAAAATATCTTTCCTCGCCAAATTGACTTTTTCCAGGATTGTAATGATGGAACTGATGATGCTGACCAAGCATAGGGCCAATATAGGCAACTTGGCCTATTAACCATTGATTGATAATTGTCTTTTTGTCTTGATCATAAAACTTTCCACTTTGTTCGGCTAAATAAATTAAAATTGCACCAGACTCAAAAACAGTAACATTATTTTTATGATCTTTAATTACAGGTATTTTGCTAAAGGGGCTTATTTTCTTAAACTCTGGTTCAAATTGTTCGTTTTTAGAAATATTTATTTTAATTATTTTATAATCGTATTTTATTTCCTCAAGCATAATAGAAATTTTTTTTCCATTAGGTGTGTCTGCGGTAAAAACCTCGATCACTTTTTTACACCTAATCTCTCATGAATAGATTTTGAACCAGTAGTAAATTCAAATCTATAAGTCTCATTAGGTCTTGCTCTTTTAAAACAGGCCCTTGCAGCTAAGGCAGCTTCATGAAAACCTGATAAAATAAGTTTTAATTTACCAGGGTAAGTACAGATGTCTCCTATTGCAAATATTCCTTTTTTATTTGTTTGAAAACCTTCGGTATCAACGGGAATAGTTTTATTGCTTATATTTAATCCCCAATCAGCAATAGGGCCTAATTTCATTATAAGGCCGAAAAAACTTAAAATGTAATCTGTTTTGATTTTTTCTATCTTGCCTTCCTCATGTTCAATTTCAATTCCATTTAGGATTTGATCACCTTCTATTGATTTTAAACTATAAGGCGTTTTTATTATTATTTTACCTTCTTTTTCTCTCTTCTTAACTTCGCTTAAAGTGTGCGCAGCCCCTCTAAAGTCATTTCTCCTATGAATTAAAGTAATTTCATTTGATTTAGAAAGCTCTAATGCCCAATCTAATGCTGAGTCACCTCCACCAAATATAGATATTTTTTTATTCTTAAATAAGTCTTTATTAGCTACTGAATAAAATATTTGTTTGCCTTCAAATTTTTCTGCTTCTTTTAAGGATAATTTTCTTGGTTCAAAAGAACCTACGCCCCCTGCAATTATAATATTAGGTGCAAGAAAAAGATTTCCTGTATTTGTTTTTACTATCCAAGAATTGTTTTCTTGTTTTATTTCTTCAACTCTTTGATTTAAATGAAAATTAGTTTCAAATGGTTTAATTTGTTTTAATAAATTTTTTGTTAATTTTTCTCCTGTGCATTCTGGTATTCCAGGAATATCATAAATGGGTTTATCTGGATAAAGTTCAATGCATTGACCGCCTGCTTTATCTAAATTATCAATCACCTCACATTGAAGACCAATAATGCCAAGCTGATGAACGGCAAACAAACCTGTTGGGCCTGCTCCAATTATAATTGCATCAGTTTTTATCATTAAGTTTGTTTTGAAGGCGTGATTACTTCTAGCCCATCAAGTTCATTGGTCACTATAATTTGACAACTTAATCTACTATTTTTTTTTGGTTCATAAGCCATGTCAATCATATCTTGCTCAACATCTTTAGCTACTTCTAATTTATTTAACCAATTTTCTGGAACATAAACATGGCAAGTTGCACATGCCATAGAGCCACCGCAATCAGCATCAATGCCCTCAACATTATTTTGTATAGCTCCTTCCATAACAGTAAGTCCTACAGCAACTTCTACTGTATTTTTTTTTCCTGCATATGAAATATATGTGATTTTTGGCATTAAGCTGAATATAAGTATTAAATAAATTAGAGCAAGGATTTAAACTTGCGACAAATTAAAGAGTAAAATTTTAAAAAGTCTAAAATTCTCATTTGATTTCGATATTAATTTATTAGATTTTTTCTCTCATTTGTTGTTAATTGAAATAATAGAGAATTATATGTTGGGATTTAATAATGTCAGAAAATTATAAAGAAATTTATAATCTTTCTATCAAAAATAAAGAAGAATTTTGGAAAAAAATTTCTCATAATATTTTTTGGTACTCAAAACCTACAAAAATCTTAAATACTGACAACCCTCCTTTTTATAAATGGTTTGAGGATGGTAAAACAAATACTTGTTATAATGCTTTAGATTTTCATGTCGATAATGGCTTAGGAGAAAAAAATGCTTTAATTTGGGATAGTCCTGTCACTAACTCTAAAGCAACTTATACTTTTAGAGAGCTTAAAGAAAAAGTGGCGCTCTTTGCAGGTGCTTTAAAAAATCAAGGAATTATCAAAGGTGATCGAGTAATTATTTACATGCCTATGATACCAGAAGCAGTCATAGCCATGTTAGCTTGTGCCAGAATTGGCGCAATACATTCAGTTGTGTTTGGAGGTTTTGCTTCACATGAATTAGCAAGTAGGATTGATGACTCTAAAGCCAAAATTGTTATTTCCGCATCATGTGGTTATGAACCTGGGCGAACGGTTGAATATAAACCCTTACTTAATAAAGCTATTGAAATTGCAAAACATAAACCAGAACGATGTATTATTTTTCAAAGAAAAGATTTTAAAGCGAATTTAGATTCTAAAATAGATGTGGACTGGAAAGAAATTTTAAAAGATGCCAAACCTGCTGAATGTGAAAAAATGAGAGGCAGTGATTACGCTTATATACTCTATACGTCAGGAACAACAGGGCAACCCAAAGGAATTGTTAGAGATATTGCTGGGCACATCGTTGCATTAAAATGGACTATGAAAAATGTTTACGGCATGAAACAAAATGATATCTGGTGGTCGGCGAGTGATATTGGTTGGGTCGTTGGACATTCATACATTGTCTATGGTCCATTATTTTATGGATGCACAACTATTCTTTATGAGGGTAAACCTGTAGGTACACCAGATGCTGGTGCCTTTTGGAGAGTAGTATCTGAACATAAAGTTAAATCTCTTTTCACAGCACCAACGGCAATTAGAGCTATTAAAAAAGAAGATCCTAATGGTAAATTTTTTAAAAAATATGATCTTAGTAGTTTTAAATATCTATACTTAGCTGGTGAACGAGCAGATCCTGATACCATCAAGTGGGCAGAAAAATTATTAAAGGTTCCTGTATTAGATCATTGGTGGCAAACCGAAACTAGTTGGGCCATTTCTGGAAATTGTACTGGAATTGAATCTTTTCCTGTTAAATATGGTTCGGCGTTTAAACCTGTGCCTGGTTATAATTTAAAAGTTTTAAATAAAGAAGGTAAAGAATTAGAACCAGGAAAAATGGGAGATATTGTAATCAAGCTGCCTCTGCCACCCGGAACCTTTCCAACATTATGGAAAGCTAATGAAAGATATAAAGAAAATTATATGAGCAATTATCCTGGTTATTATCAAACTTATGATGCGGGTCATATCGATGAAGATGGTTATGTTTGGATTATGTCTCGAACAGACGACATTATAAATGTAGCAGGTCACAGATTATCGACAGGATCAATTGAAGAAGTTTTAGCAGAACATAAAGATGTTGCGGAGTGTGCGGTTATAGGGATAGCAGATAAATTAAAAGGGCAAGTTCCTATTGGGTTAGTTTCACTAAAAACTGGTGTAACTAAAGATAAAAAAAATATTATCTCAGAATGTGTAGAAATGGTTAGAGAGAAAGTTGGTCCAGTTGCCTCTTTTAAAATTGCAATAGTGGTCAAAAGACTTCCAAAGACAAGATCGGGAAAAATTTTAAGAGGAACGGTCCGAAAAATTGCTGACAATGAACCTTATAAGATGCCGCCTACAATAGATGATCCAACTATATTAGATGAGATCAAAAAAGATTTAATTGATAATAATATTTTAAAACTCTAAAGGTTGTCCTGATCCCTCTTCAACCACTTTTCCATTATCCATAACAATTTTACCATTTATGATGGTTGCGATAGGAAAGCCTTTAACGGTCATATCATGAAATGGTGTCCAGCCACATTTACTAGCCATCATTTCATTTTTAATGATTTGTTTTTTATTCATATCAACGATTGTTAAATCACCGTCAAATCCTTCTTTAATATAACCCTTATTTTTAATACCAAAAATTTTACAAGGATTTTCACACATAAATTTAATTAATTGGTCTAAGCTCAATTTTTCATTGTTAATATGATTGAGCATAATGGGTAAAATAGTTTGAACGCCAGGCATACCCGATGGTGATGCTGGATATTTTTTATTTTTGTCTTCTTGTGAGTGAGGGGCGTGATCTGAACCTAATACATCAACGATAGAATTTTTAACTGCAGTCCATAGTCTATCGTAATGTTCTTTCTTTCTAATCGGTGGATTCATTTGGGCCAGTGTTCCAAGTTTATCATAACAATCTGGTGCATATAAAGTTAAGTGTTGCGGGGTTATTTCAAACGAAACATTTTTTTTATGCATCGCTAAAAAATCAACCTCTTCTTTAGTGGTGACATGTAAAACGTGAATTTTTTTATTATATCGTTCAGCTATTTTAACTACCCTTCTTGTTGAAGACATAGCACATTCACTGTTTCTCCATTCTGGATGAGAATGAACATCTCCCTCTTTAATAAATTTTTTTCTTAAATTTATAATTTCTTCATCTTCTGAATGAATTGAAACGACTCTATCACTATTAGAAATTACTTTTTCAATATCATCTTCTTTTGCAACTAATAGATTGCCAGTTGAGGAACCTGCAAAAAGTTTAACACCGCAACAACCTTTTAATCCTTTGAGTTTTGCAAGTTGATCTACATTTTCTGGAGTAGCACCAAAATAAAAAGCGTAATTACAATGCATTCTATTTTCTGCTAGATTTAATTTTTTATCAAACTCAACTAGGTTGGACGTAGTTGGATTGGTATTTGGCATTTCAAAGACTGCTGTAACACCTCCTAATACTGCTGCTCTGCTTCCGCTTTCCAAATCTTCTCTATCTGTTGAACCGGGCTCTCTAAAATGAACCTGAGTATCAATAATACCTGGTAGAACTATTTTGTTAGAAGCATCAAATATTTTT
>SYDM01000045.1 GCA_005801485.1 Rickettsiales bacterium | reverse complement strand
CTCAGGCTTTAATTAGTAATGCAATTGGAGCAAAAGAAAATAAAGAAGCCTCTTTATATGTTGCTCAATCAGTTACTTTTGCAATTATAATTGCTTCTTTAGTCACTTTTCTTGGTCTCAATTTTTCAGATTTTTTGTTAAAAATAATAGGCTCTACAGCCGAAAGTATAATTTTAACACGCAAATACTTAGATGTTATTTTTTATGGTTCAATAATTTTATTAGTCCAATTATCTCTTAACGGAACATTAACCTCTCAAGGGGATACTAAAAGTTATAGAAATGTTTTAATATTTTCTTTTTTTGCAAATATTTTTTTAAATCCTTTATTCATTTATGGATATGGAATTATACCTCCTTTTGGAATAGCTGGTTTGGCTATTGCAACTTTAATCGCTCAATCTTTAAGCACAATCTATTTAATTTATAAAGTTTATAATTGTGAATTAAAAAAATATTTAACACTACAATGTTTTGTTCCAAAAATAATTTATTTACAAAATTTATTAAAACAATCTTTACCCATTATGTTTACCATGTTGTTGATTATGTTTGGTATATTTAATATTTTTTATTTTGTTGGTAAGTTTGGTGAACTAGCTACCGCCGGATATGGAACTGCTGTTCGAATTGAACAAGTTTTACTATTACCTATCATTGGATTAAATACAGCAGTTTTATCTATAGCTGGACAAAACTTTGGTGCAAAAATTTACACTCGTGTTAAAGAAGTTTACGTTAAATCATTATTTTTTGGTATTTGCTTTATGGCAGTAGCAGGAATTATTATTTACTTTTCTTCAACTATAGTGATTTCTTTGTTTACAGATGATCAGAAGGTAATTGAAAGTGCAGTTATTTATTTAAAGATAGCTGCTTTAATTGGTCCTGCTTATCCAATTTTTTTTGTCACATCTGCATTATTTCAAGCTATAAAAAAACCAATTTTTAGTCTTTACATGACCATATTAAGATTAACATTGTTTCCTTTTCTTTCTCTCTGGTATGTCATCAATATTCAAAATGGAGACTATAAAGATATTTTCTACACAATTATGGTTACAAACTGGGCTATGGGATTAATTGTTCTCTTATTTATTCCTTTTTTTCTAAGAAAACAGCTTAAGTTAAGTTTTAATAAGTTATTTGTATTTTAATTTATTTTCTAATTTTCTTACGAAATAAGAAACTATTAAAATCAAAATTAAATATTCTAAAATTAAAAAAGTATATATTTCTAAAGGTCTATAGGTACTGACAACTAGTTCATTAGCTTTTCTTGTAAGATCTGCAATACCAATTATAGAGACTAGAGAAGACATTTTAAGCACATAGACAAATTGATTAGCTAAAGCAGGTAATATTGTTTTAATGGCTTGGGGCAGTATTACTAATCTCATTTTTTTCCAAAAATTCATACCTAATGATTCCGCAACTTCGTGTTGTCCTTTATAGATACTATTGATACCAGCCCTAAAAATCTCTGCTTGGAACGCACTATCACTAATAGTTAAGGCAATAATGCCAGATACAAAAGGTGAAAAGCTAATACCCAACATTATAGGTAAACCATAATAGATCCATAATATTAAAACTAATAAAGGAATTGCTCTTATAACTTCAACATAAAATATATTCAGATACGTTAAGAATTTATTATTTACCAGCGAGGGTAATGCAACCATTAATCCTAGAGTCATAGAAAGAATAATTGAAATAACTGATATGTAAATGGTAATTGCAAAACCACTTATTAAAAATTTTACATTAGTAAGTCCTTTAATTGTATTTGGATCTAATAAATACCAACTCCATTCAAAAGTTGAACTACAACCTGTTATGATAAGAAATAAAATTAGATATTTTGAAAATTTCACTTAATAATTATAATTAAATAAGTAAAGAATTAATACGTAAATTATAAACTTTTAAGATTGTACTTAGCTAAAAGTTCATCAAAAAAACCTGATGTTTTTTTAATTTCAATCCAGTGGTTAATATAATTTATCCATACTTGATCGTTCTGATCAATCAACCAGGCTAATGAGGCTGGATTTTTTCCCCCATCTTCAACTATTGATAATTCGGGATATGTTTTAATTAAAGCATAAGCTTCTGTGGAACTTGTTATATGTCCATCAGCTCTTCCAGATAAAACTTCTTGGTAGTCTCTTGCTGGTGCCTCGATAGAAACTAATTTTGATTTAGGAAAAAATTCTTTTGCTTTAGCTTCTTGAGAAGTACCTAATGTTGTAGCTATTATAACATTTGAGTTATTTAAGCTTTCCCAAGTTGGAAACTTATTTTTATTTTTTTTTAAAACTAATGGAACAGTCGCGTATTTATAATATGACATGCTAAAGCCAGCTTGTAGTGCTCTTTGAGGATTTATTGTAGCGCTTGTTGAAATATCATACTTATCAGCTGCGATACCAGATACGATAGTTTTCCAATCCGAAGGAACATAAGTTACTTTAACACCTAAATCTTTTGCAAGTTCCGTTGTTACATCTATATCAAAACCTTTATATGTATTTGTAGCAGGATCTTTAATGCTCATTGGTGGGAAGTCCCCAGTTGTTCCAACACGAAGCTCTCCATTTTTTAAAATTTTTTGAAGTCTACTTTCAGCGTTAGCAGTTACTGTGGTAAGTATTAAGATTGTAGCAATTAAAATTTTTTTCACATTCATTTAATCTCATGTTTTTAGTCTCTTGTCTTTAGACCATTTGACACGTTTTTTTAATTAAATTTTTTGTTTGACTTTATCACTTCATAAAAGATATAAGAGAACAAAACAAGAACATTATGAAGCTAACAATACCATTTTATTTACACAAAGTAGGGGCCGGTTTTCCTTCCCCTGCAACTGATTATATTGAGGATGATTTAGACTTAAATACTTACTTAATAACAAATGCGCCCGCAACTTTCATAATAAGAGTTCAAGGAAAATCCATGCAAGAAGCAGGTATTTATGATGGAGATCTTTTGATTGTAGATAAAAGCATTAATCCAAAAAATTTTTCAATAGTCATCGCAAACGTTAATGAAGAGCTAGTTGTTAAAACACTTATTAAAGAAAAAGAAATTAACTATCTAACATCGGGATCAAAAAATATTATTGATAAAATTAATTTAAGTAAAAATCCTGAGGTTATAATTTGGGGAGTTGTAACTTATGTCATACACAAACTACAGTAAAAAAAATAATAATATCGCTTTAATTGATTGTAATTCATTTTATGTTTCATGTGAGAGATTATTTAACCCTAAAATAATTAATAAACCAGTTGTAGTGCTTTCAAACAATGACGGGTGTGTAATTTCCAGATCCGAAGAAGCCAAAAAAATTGGCATTAAAATGGGAGAGCCTTATTTTAAAGTAAAAGAATTAGTTAAAAAAAATAATGTTCATATTTTTTCTTCAAATTTTGCTTTATATGGTGATATTTCTAGAAGAGTTATGAAAATTTTAAAAGAATTTTCTGACAAAATGGAAATATATTCAATTGATGAAGCATTCTTAAAACTAACATTTGTCCAGCAAAAAAGACTTGAGGAGTTCGGCAAAGAAATTAGATCAAGAATTTTAAAATGGACAGGCATACCAACTAGTATTGGAATAGCTAATACTAAAACATTAAGCAAGGTGGCAAACCATATAGCTAAAAAAAATAAAACAGGAGTAATGATTCTATATGAAAATATAGATGAAGAGTTAAAAAAATTTCCTATTTCTGATATTTGGGGCGTAGGGAAACAATTGTCAAAATTATATATGAAAAATGGTATAGATACTGCCTACAAATTAAAAAACATATCTAATACTTGGGTTAAAAAAAATACAAATGTAACTGGAGCTAAAACAGTTATGGAACTTAGAGGTATACCTTGTATCAATTTAGAAACGGAAGAATTAAAAAGAAAAAGTTGTTGTGTTTCTAGATCTTTCGGAAAGAAAGTAGAAAGCATTGAAAAGTTAAAAGAATCTATAACAACACATTGCTTATCTGCTGCAGAAAAAATTAGAGGAGATAATCAGTTAACAAAATCAATAACTGTTTTTATTAGAACAAGTCCTTTTGACAGGCATAGAGAATATTATTCTAATTCAACAACAATAGATTTGCCTGTAGCAACGAGTAATAGCCTAGAGTTAATTAAAGCAGCCATCGAAGGATTAAATACTATTTATAAATATGGCTATTTTTATCAAAAATCAGGAGTAATACTTGATAAGTTGTGCGATGCTACGAAAAATGAATTTAATTTACTAACCCCACTATTAGAAAATAAATCAAAATCATTAATGAAAGCTATAGATTGCACAAATAAAAAGTACGGAAGGAATTCAATTAGTATAGTTCAGGCGGGCTTAAATAATAGTTGGAAAATGAGAAGAGAACATTTTTCTAAAATAGATACATCTTCCTTTGAAGATTTACCGGTATTAAGATTACAAAGTTGACAAGAAAAAAAATTTAAAGTAAAAAAATATAGTTTCTGGGGTGCTTAACAGCTGAGATTATACCCAAAGAACCTGTTGTGTAATTACAACGAAGGGAGAAAATGAACCAAGTTTACATCAGTCAATCAATAACAATACTATTATTAGTAACCATAAGTGTAATCTTTGCCGTAGTAGGTATTATTTATTCAAAAAAAAATTATTCTATAAAATCATATTTAAATGCTGATAGAGAAATAAGAAAAAAAACTCTCACAGCTACATTGATAGCCTCGTGTTTTGGAGTATGGATTTTAATTGGTCCAGCAGAGGCAGCTACGTGGGGTGGGCTTGGTGCTATAATAGGATATTCTTTAGGTCAGGGATTTCCATTTCTAGCATTTTATTTTTTTGGCAAAAGATTAAGAAAAATTATGCCAAATGGAAATAGTTTAACTCAATTCGTTTTTATTAGATTCAATAGATCCGTTTTCAATTTAGTTATGATTTTAACAATTTTTTATATGCTTGTTTATTTAACAGCAGAAGTTACCGCAGTAGCTAAAGTTATAAAATTAATATCTGGAATACCTCTGTGGCAAACTTCATTAATAATTTTAGTTACAACACTAAGTTATACTTTATATGGAGGACTTAAAGTTTCTATATTTACGGATAAAATTCAATTTATAGTTATTTTAATATTTTTAACTTTTGCAATTCATCATATTTACAATTCAAATATTAATATTTCATCCTTAGAAAAAATAAACGAAAAAGCAAATTTTTTACTAAGTAAAAATTATTTTTATGGCTATACATCTGGAATTACTTTTTTTATAGCAGTTTTTGCAACAAACTTGTTTGATCAAGGAATATGGCAAAGAGTTTACGCGGCAAAAAGTATAGAGGATCTAAAAGTTGGGTTTATTTCTGCTTGTTGTATTGTAATTCCTTTTATTTTTATTTTAGGGTTTATTGGAATTATTGCTGTAGGAATAGGAAAATCACCAGATCCCAGTACAATTTTTTTCTCACTTCTCTTAGACCAAGATAAAAATATATTTTTAAGTATATGTTTATTAATTTTAGTTGTTGTGCTTGTGATTAGTTCAATGGACACTCTAATAAATGCTATTTCAACTTTAATAACAATTGAAGCTCGTAAATTTATAAAACTTAAAAATAATAAAAATTATCTTCTATTATCTAAATACAGTGTAATAATTTTATCCTTGTTTGTTTTTTATACAGCCTCAAAAGGTAATAGCGTATTATTTATGTTCCTATTTGCAGATCTTTTATGTTGTGCAGCTTTTTTTCCTGTTTTCTATGGAATGTATAAAGGCAATATATCTAACAAAGTTATATTTTATTCTATTTTAGCTGGACTGATTTTTGGTCTTAGTTTTTTTCCAGATCAATCTTTCCAAACTAGTTTTATTGTAGGGGAATTATTTAAGGTAGAACTTTTTCCTAAATGGATTTCAACAGCTCTTTTATTTTGGTCTTTTATTTTAGCAACTTTTATCCCAATGTTTATAATTATTCTGTTTAAAAATAAAAAATTAAAGTTTAATTATATAAGTCTCAACAGTGTAAATGAAATAAAATAGTAATTATTCTTTTTTAATTTCATTTAAATAAATAAATACAGCGATCCCAACAAAGAAAAAGCTTATCATCTTATGAATGTCTATACTTTCACCATAAACTAGCGTTCCTAACAAAACTTGTGAAGTAGGAACAACCAAATAAATCATACTTGCGGGACCTATGCCAACAAGCTGAAAACCTTTTGTATATAAATATAATGGAATTAAAGTAACAGGTCCGGCCCATAATAGATAAAAGGAAAGTTTAATTTCATTTAAAGAAAAAACATTAAGATTTAACTTAATAAGATATAAAAAAACAATAATGGCAAAAGGTAAAAGAAGTAAAGTTTCAAAAAGCAATCCTATGTCTGAATCAACATTAATTTTTTTTCTAATTAGACCATAGAGACTCCAAGTAATGGCAAGAGATAGGCCAATCCAAGGTAAGGTTTTATATTGTAAAAATAAATATAAAATAGCAATAAATACACAAAGAACAGCAATAATTTTATTTTTGTTATATTTTTCTTTTAAAAAAATTATTCCAAAAAAAATACTAAAAATTGGAAATATATAATAACCAAAACTAGCATCAATTAGTTTGTTAACTGAAACTGAATAAAGCCAAGTAAACCAATTAAACATCACAAGAATACTAGTTATACTCAATAGAAAAATTTTTTTTTTATCTTCGAGAACTTTTAAAAAAATATTCCATTTCGAGTAGATATAAGTTGTTATTATAAGTATAACTGCAGTCCAGATAGTTCTATGAATTACAAGTTCAATTGGATCAGCAAAAGAAACAAATTTGAAATAAATTACACCAATTATACCCCACCAAAGAGAAGCTCCTAAAGTTAAAAGACTACCATCTAAATTTTTTTTTTTCATTTAAGACTCGAAAAATTTTTCAAGAATGTTATAGTTAAATTAGGGAAGAATTTAAACTCACGGATTCTTCTATGATAGCAAGTAGAGTTGGAAGCGTGGGTGAGATGGCTTAAACCAGAAGGTTGCTAACTTTCCGTACGTCGCAAGATGTACCGTGGGTTCGAATCCCACCGCGTCCGCCACTTATGCTCATTCTCTAAAATAATTATCTATTTGAAATTGTTTATTTCCATTTAATAAAAATTTATAGACATTAATATTCTCAATTACTCTTTGGACATAATTTCGTGTTTCTTCAAATCTTATTAATTCTATCCAGTCAACAAAACTTATTTCTTTTCTATTAGGATCGCCATATTTTTTTATCCATAACTTAACTCTATTTGGACCTGCGTTATAAGCTGCAATAGCAAATGGATATACTCCATCGTAATCATCAAGAAGTGAATTAATATAATAGGTACCTAATTTAACATTATAATTAGAATCTTTTTGAAGTGAATCTTTATTATAGGTTACACCAATGTTTTTAGAAACTAGTTTAGCAGTTGCCGGCATAAGTTGCATTAAACCTTGAGCGCCTACATAACTATTTGCCCTTGAGTCAAACTCACTTTCCTGTCTTATGATAGCTAAAATTAATTCTGGCGCAGGCATTTTCTTATTATTAATTTCTCCTTGTGTATTAATTACAGGATAATTGTAAAAATTTATAAATCTTTTCTCATAAGAAGCTTCTTTGGCAACTTGAATTGCATAATCAAATCTACCTACTTCAGTTGCTAATTTTGCAGCCAAAACTTCGCTGCCATTATCTATATTTAAACTTGCTAAATGTTTAATAATATCTTTGCTAAACTTAGATTTGTCTAATTCTTTTAAAAGTTTAACGTGTTTGATTAGTTTATTTTTATTAAACTCATTTTCGTAACCATCTTTTACAGTAAAATCTGTAGGAATTTGAAAAGGTTGGGCAGATTTAATTTTAATGTAAGATAGTTGACCGTAAAATGTATTTGAAAATTTTGAAGCTTCTTTAAAAAAGTTCAGAGCTTTTTCTTGATCAGCTTTTTTTTCATAAGCTAAACCTAGCCAATATGCGCCTCTAGATAAGCTTACGGGATATCCAACTTTGCTATAAAAGTTTATAAAGTGCTTTATAGCAAGATCTGTTTCATTTAAAAAACTTAATGCAAGCCATCCTGATATCCACTCGGCGTCTGCATAATCTGGTCCTTCTGATAAATGATGGTTTGAAGAAACTTCGTAAGCCTCAGAATATTTTTTTTCAAAAATCAAATCTCTTGCAATATTTTCTCTAAGATTCCACCATTTTTCTGCATATTTTAAAGTTTCCTCTCCATGAAAGTTTTTTAAAATTTCTACAGATCCTTCTAGCCGATTTCTTCTAACTCTCCATTTCAACCTATCAAATTGTAAGCCCAAATCTTTTTTAAATTGTTCAGGAACATCAGCAACTGCCTGATCAACTCCACTTGAATTAGTTTTTAGAATAAACCTTGCATTATAAAGCAATCTTTCATTTTGAGGTAAATAAGATAGCATTCTTTTTAAGTCCCAATATTGATCATTCCATGCTAGATAATCAGCTCTCTTTAAATGGTCTTCTGTTTTTAGAATATTATTAAATTTATTTTTATAATACTTAAGATCGTCAGGTGATAAATCAGCGTCTATCCATCCAGTTTTAATTAAATTCGCAGCTAATTCGTTTTGTCCCATTTCAAGATAAGCTTCACCAAGTTTAATTTTACCCACACCACTCGAAGGTAACTCTTTTTCAAACCAGTTTATAATAGCTCTAGGGGATGAATTTTTAAGTAATATTTTATGTTCAGCTAAATATCTTAAGCGATTAATTCTTGGATAGTCTGGATTTTTTAAAATAAATTCATAATAATCATTAAAAGTTGCTTGGTTTTCCTGCTCTTTAAGAAGCAACCAATTAACTAAATTAATAACTTCTTTATCATCAAATTTTTTACTTAAAATTATTGCATCATTCCATTTATTTTTTTCTATTAAATCAAATACTTCTTTTGCTAATATATAATCTTTATCATTTAATATTTCAGATTTTTCTATTGTTGGTACATCAAAAGTTTTAAATGTAAGAGGTTTTTTGGTTGGATATAAAAAAATATTTTGAACAACACTTATTTCTGGTTTTATCTTGTCATTAATTTCTTTACTAATAATTTCTATTTTTTTGATCTCAGAAATTTCAGATTTTTTTTTTTTCAGGATCGTTTATTGTTGTAGTTTGATTAATATTAGGTTTTTTTCGTGGTAAATTTTTATCTTCTATATTTTGATTTTTTAAAACATTATTTCTTTCACTAACTTTATATTCTTTTTTAATTTCTTTTATTTCTGAGTTTAATTGAATAATTTTTTTTTTAGGTAAAATAAATTCATTATTATCTGCTTGTAAAAATGTAAATAGAAAAAATATAAATGAAATAGTTATTAAATTTACTAGACTATTATTAAAATTAGGCATAAAATTTACAATTAGATTTAATTATATTATTTTATTATATGTTTAAAGGATCAATTGTTGCATTAATTACACCTTTTAAAAACAATAAATTAGATGAAGAAAATTATATAAATTTAATTCATCATCATTTAAAAAATGGTACACACGGATTAGTGCCAGGTGGTACGACTGGTGAGTCACCAACTCTTTCACATGATGAGCATCGAAAAATAATAAGTTTATCCGTTAATGAATGTCAGGGCAAAATACCTGTAATTGCTGGCTCAGGTTCAAATTCAACAGCTGAAGCTATTGATCTTTCGAGGTACGCTGAAAAAGCTGGCTCAGATGGACTATTAATTGTAACTCCGTATTATAATAAGCCTACACAAGAAGGTCTTTATCAACATTATAAAAAAATTAATGACAATGTTGGCATACCAATAATAATTTATAATATACCTTCAAGATCTGTAATTGATATGACAGTCGATACAATGAGTAGACTTTTTGAATTAAAAAATATTGCAGGAGTTAAAGATGCAACAGGTGATTTAGATCGTGCTGATCAACAATATAGAGCTATGGGTAAAGATCTCATTATGCTGACCGGAGAAGATAGCAATGCTATAGAGTTCAATAAAAGAGGTGGTCGAGGATGCATAAGTGTTACTGCTAATGTTGCAACTAAACTATGTTCAGAAATGCAAAATGCATCACTATCAAGAAATGATCACAATCTTCAAGCCAGAGCTGAAGAAATAAATAAAATTTTAACACCATTAAACAAATCTCTTTTTATAGAAAGCAATCCTTCACCTGTTAAATATGCTGCTTCTTTATTAGGTCTTGCGCCCGACGATGTTAGGTTACCATTAGTTCAAGTCACTGAGAGTACTAAAAAAATTGTTAAAGAAGCTTTACAGTACGCAAAATTAATTTAATGAAACAAAAAGATATTCCTGGACAAAAAATTATTTGTCTAAACAGGAAAGCAAGCTTCAATTATTTTTTTTTAGAACTTATAGAAGCGGGTATCTCTTTAAAAGGATCAGAAGTTAAATCTTTACGGGAAGGCAAGGCAAGTATCGCGGACTCTTATGCGGCAGATAAAAATGGAGAAATATTTTTAATTAATTCTCATATACCACTATATAGACAGTCAAGTTATAACAATCATGATCCAAAAGGTGATAGAAAATTATTATTTAAAAGAAAAGAGATTAACAAACTGATCGGAAGAATTAATCAAGAAGGTTTAACTCTAGTACCAACAAAATTATATTTTCAAAAAGGAAAAGCTAAGATTCAAATAGCTATTGCAAAAGGTAAAAAACTTTACGACAAAAGGCAAGTTAAGAAAAAAAGAGACTGGACTAGAGAAAAGCAAAGAATTTTTAGTGCTACAAAAAAATGATTTATATCAATATTGGATCAAATTTAAATTCATTGAAAGGTGATAGGTTTTATAATCTTAAAAAAACTATTCAATTGATAACTGCAAATAAATTTAAAATTTTAAAAATATCAAATATTTATGAAACACCTTCATATCCTAACAAAAAAAATCCTAAATTTTTAAACATTTCTTTAAGTATTGATACCAAAGAGAAACCAGAGTCCTTGATTAAGATATTTCAAACAATTGAAAAAAAACTTCAAAGAAATAGAACTTTAAAAAACCAGCCAAGAACTTGCGATATTGATATAATTGATTATTACAGTAAAATAATAAATACCAATCAAATAGTTCTACCTCATCCAAGAGCTCATTTGAGAAATTTCGTTCTTTATCCATTAAGAGAAATATCCCCTAATTGGTTACATCCTGTATTTAACAAAAAAATAGATTTTTTAATAAAAAAACTTAATTTTGAACTAAGGAATGAGATTACAAGGTTAAATGAAAGTGTTATAATTGATCAATGAATAGTTCAGACCAGCTTTTAAATAAAATTCAATCTTATAATAAATTTTCAAATATTGGACCATTAAACAAAGCTTATAATTTTGCCTTAGAAGCACATAAAAATCAAAAAAGAGTATCTGGACTTCCCTATGTGGTTCATCCTATAGCCGTTGCAGATATTTTAGCTGAACTTAAATTAGATAGCGCTACAATAATTACAGGATTATTGCACGACACAATTGAAGACACTAAAGCAACATACGATATAGTTTTGCAAGAATTTGGCAAGGAAGTAGCTGACTTAGTTGATGGTGTCACAAAGATTTCAGCTTTAGAAAATAAAGCCAGTGAAAATTCTCAAGCAGAAAATTTTAGAAAATTAATTCTAGCAACGTCTAAAGATATAAGAGTTTTGTTGGTAAAATTAGCTGATCGATTACATAATATGAGAACCATTGCTTCATTTACTTCGGAAGATAAAAAAAAAAGAATTTCTAAAGAGACCATGGAAATTTATGCACCTCTGGCAGATAGAATGGGAATGAATTTAATAAGAGACGAATTAGAAGATTTATCTTTTGCAGTTTTAAATAGTGATGCTAGAAATTTAATTGTAGAAAGATTAAAATATATTAAAGATAATCGGACTGATAACTTTAAATTAATTTCTGGTGAACTTATTTCAGCTTTGAAAGAAAAAGGAATTAAAGCAATTCTAACCGGCAGAGAAAAAACACCTTTTTCTATTTGGAGAAAAATTCAAAATAAAAAAATTTCTTTAGAACATTTAACTGATATTAT
>SYDM01000044.1 GCA_005801485.1 Rickettsiales bacterium | reverse complement strand
TTATCAATAGATGCAACTGGCGTTACTTCTGCTGCGGTTCCGGTTAAAAAACAACCTACAAAATTAGACATTTCTTCTGGTTTGATTTTACGCTCTATAACTTTAATACCTTTCGATTTTGCAATATCAATAATACATCTTCTGGTTATTCCATCTAAAAAAGAATCAGGTTTTGGTGTATGAAGTTCTCCTGCGCTATTTTTAAAAAAAATATTAGCTCCAGTTGCCTCTGCAACATTCCCTTGATGGTCTAGCATTAAAGAATCCACATAACCTTTGGACTCTGCTTGGTGTTTTGAAAGTGTACAAATCATGTAAAGACCGGAAGCTTTTGTATCCCAAGGAATAGAATTTGGCGCAGGTCTTCTCCATGATGAAATATTTAACCTAATACCTTCTAGTTTAAGTTTTGGATCAAAATAAGATCCCCACTCCCAAGTGGCAATTGCAACATTGATTTTATTATTTTGTGCTGAGATAGCCATCATTTCACTACCGCGCCATATAATTGGTCTCACATAACCGTTTTGGGTTTTTTGAATCTCAACTATTTGATTAGTCGATTGACTTATTTCGTCTTTACTGTAGGGAACATTCATTCCCATTCTTTTGGCAGAATGAAACAATCTTTCTGTATGTTCAGACAATTTAAAAATTTTTCCGTCGTAAACTCGGATTCCTTCAAAAACACAACTTGCATAGTGGAGTCCATGACTTAAAAGATGAACTTGAGCTTTTGACCAGTCAACATTTTCACCATTAAACCAAATCTTTCCTGATCTTTTGTCGTAAGGGATAATTTCCATAAAAAACAATATAACAATTTTTTTCTTACAAAAAAATATATTTCTTATTACAATAAGTCAATATAACTTACCGATTATGAAAGAGTTACTTTATCTTAAAGACGAACAAATAAAAGATTTTATTCAGCTACTTTTTTATGCTTATCGAGAAACTTTTTCTGATCCTAAAAAAATACTTTCAGAAAATTCATTCGGTCCAGCACATTTAAGAGCTTTAAATCTAATTGAAAGAAATCCAGGGATAAATCTTGGTGAATTAATGTTCCGCTTAAAAGTAACTAAGCAAAGCTTAAATCGAGTATTAAGAGACTTGATAAAATCTAAAATGATAAAACAAATTAAAGACGAAGAAGATACAAGGAAAAAAAACTTATTCTTAGATAAAGATGGAAAAATTTATTTTGAAAAAATATATGAGTCTCAAAAAAAGAGAATATTTAATGCTCTAAAAAACTCTGAACCCGACTCAGTAATAAAATTTAAAGAGGTATTAAATAAAATTATAAATGGAAAAAATTAAATACCATATTCTGGTAGTTGATGATGACGATAGAATTAGAGAGCTCATCAAAGAATACTTAAAAGAAAATAAGTTGATTGTATCTACGGCTAGCAATGCTGAAGAAGCAAAAATCAAAATGGGTTATTTTAAATTTGATTTAATAGTGCTCGATGTCATGATGCCAGGACAAAACGGTTTTGAACTTACAAAAGAGATAAAAAAAAATTCTAATCTACCAATTATTCTTTTAACCGCTAAGGGAGAAGTAGAAAATAGAATAGAAGGTTTAGAACTGGGGGCGGATGACTATTTAAGCAAACCTTTTGAGCCAAAAGAATTATTACTTAGGATTAGAAATATTATTAAAAAAATTACTAAAATTGATCTCAATAAAATTAATAAAATTGGTGAAGCTAAAGTTGACTTGAATAAAATGTCTATTCGACTAAAAAATAAAATTAGTAAGATTAATAATGTAGAAAAGAAAGTTTTAATAGAAATGTTAGCTAATCCAGGAAAAACTTATTCGAGATTACAAATCGGAGAAATTTCAAATATTATTCAAGAAAGGTCTATCGATGTCATGATTACGAGACTAAGACAAAAGATTGAGATCAATCCTAAAAATCCAAAATACTTACAAACCATAAGAGGTACCGGCTATGTCCTTTGGATTGAATAATATTTTAAAAAAAATTTTACCTACTGGCTTATTTTATAGATCTTTAATTATAGTAGTAGCCCCAACCATTATTTTACAAATTATAATCACTGTTGTTTTCTTTGATAGTATTTGGATTAAAACAAACAAAGAGTTGACTAGATCTTTAGTGGGTGAATTAAAAACTTTATCAAACATCTATAATGGAAATGACTCTAAGCAAATAGATTATTTTAATCAAAGTTTTAAATCTAACTTTGATTTTGTAATTAATATTGTTGATGAAAAATTACCCTTAGTCAGCAGAGAAAGAAAATTTAGTCCTATAGACAGATCTTTACGCCGAGAATTAAAAAGTGCTTTTGGGCCCTCAAATTATTGGTTTGATAATATCAAATACGAAGATGTAGTAGAAATTAGATTAAAATCTAATTCTAAGACTATTCAAATTCTATTTCCACAAGAAAAGATTGCACCATCTTCTGTAAGGATATTTATTTTTTGGATTACACTTCCATCAATAATGCTTATTTCAATTGCTATCATTTTTTTAAAAAATCAAACTAGACCAATTGTTAACCTTGCAAAAGCAGCAGAAAAATTTGGTAAAGGAGATTTTGTGAGCGGCATAAGACCATCGGGTGCATCCGAAGTAAGAAAAGCTGCTTATGAGTTTGATAAAATGGCTAAAAGAATTGATAGACATTTAAAGCAAAGAACGGAAATGCTGTCAGGTATAAGTCACGATCTTAGAACGCCATTAACAAGACTAAAGCTGCAATTGGCAATGTTAAATCAAAAAGACCTGTCAATTAAAATGTCAAAAGATATTGATGAGATGGAAAAAATGTTAAATTCGTATTTACAATTTGCAAAATCACAGATTCAAGAAGAATCTACAGCAGCGAATATTAATAATCTTTTTAGTGAGATCGCCACTGAAAAAAATAATAAAAATCTTCACTTAAACTTAGTAGATCAAATAGTTATTGTTGCAAGAAAAAATGCATTGAAACGATGTTTCAATAATATTATTGAAAATGGATTGAATTATGCCAAGAATGTTTATGTCCATATGTCAAAATCAAAAAATAAAATAAATATTTATATTAATGATGATGGTCAAGGTATTCCATTACATCAATACAAAAACGTTTTTAAACCTTTTTTTAGGTTGGATGAAAGCAGAAACTTAAATCATTCAGGTGTTGGTTTAGGAATGTCAATAGCTGAGGATATTATAAGATCTCACGGTGGAAGTATTGAGCTGGGTGAAAGCAAATATAAAGGTTTAGAAGTTAAGATTTCGTTGCCGTTATAGTTTCTTTTTTCTTTTTAATTGGTTTATTTCTTTTTGTTGTTTTTCAATTATTTTTTTTAAAATATTAAATTCTTCTCTTGATACTAACTGAAGCTTATCAATTAAATTATCGCGCTTAAATTTTAAATTATTAATCAATTCTTTTTTAGCATCTTGTGATGTTAAAATTCCTGTTTCTATAAAATTAGATATGAGCTTTAAAATTTTTTCTGAGGTATTCATGATTAATATTAAATAATAGGAAAAATAATATCAAATATGGTATAAATTTACCATGTATATCCATGATTTAAACCCAGTTTTAATTAATTTCGGCTTTTTTAAAGTTCATTGGTATTCACTTGCATATATTTTTGGAATTTTAATTGGATGGTGGATTGCAAAAAAAATAATTAATTTTAAAATTCGAAATAAAATTGTTGAATTTGATAGTAATATTTTTGATGATTTGATTAGTTATATTATTATTTCAATAATAATTGGTGGAAGATTAGGATATGTACTTTTTTATAATCTATCTTATTTTTTAAATAAACCTCTCGATATTTTCAAAATCTGGCAAGGCGGTATGTCTTTTCATGGAGCCTTAATTGGTATAATATTGGGAACTACTATATTTGCAAACAAAGTAAAAATTAATTCATTTTTTTTTCTAGATATTATTGCAAGTGTTGCACCTATTGGTATTTTTTTAGGAAGAATAGCTAATTTTATTAATGGGGAGCTCTATGGTAAACCAACAAGTTTCTTTTGGGCTGTCATATTTCCTGAAGTAGATGAAATACCTAGACACCCTTCACAACTTTACGAGGCTGTTTTAGAGGGCATTGTACTTTTTATTATTCTTATAAATCTAATTTATAAAAAAACAACTAGCTCAGGCACGGTAGCTGCTTTATTTATGATCTTATATGGTTTGTTTAGAATTGTATCAGAACAATTCAGAGAGCCTGATAAACAAATTGGTTATTTGTTCGATTTATTTAGTATGGGATCAATTTTAAGTTTCATCATGATTTTAATTGGTTTATTCATTTTAAAAAAAGCAAAAAATAATGAATTCGCTAAGTAAATATTTTAAAGAATCAAAAAAAATTCCAATAGATAAATTTATTTCTAACGTGCTTTATAATAAGAACTACGGTTATTATTCTAAAAAAATTCCTTTTGGGAAAAATGGTGATTTTATTACCTCACCTGGAATAACCTCAATATTTAGTGAGATGATTGCTTTATGGATTATTTCTCTATGGGAGCACATGGATAAACCAACAATATTTAATGTTGTAGAACTTGGTCCTGGCAACGGCGATATGTGTAAAACTTTTCTTAGAGTATTTAAAAAATTTCCAATTTTTTTTAATTCAGTAAATATTTTTTTATACGAAAGAAGTAAAAATTTAAAAAATTTACAAAAAAATAATCTTAATGATGTAAAAATTCAATGGATTAAGAATTTTAATAAAATTCAAAAAGGACCTATTATATTTTTAGGAAACGAATTTTTCGATGCTATTCCAATAAAACAATTTAAAAAAATTAATAATATTCTTTATGAACAGTATGTAAAATTAGAAAATAATTCTAAAATTAAAACTTTTTTAAAAAAAGCTGATTCAAAAATAATAATTGAACTAAAAAAATATAGTCTATCAAAAAAGCAAACTTTTATTGAATATCCCAAGCAAGGATTAGCTGAATTAAATCTCATCATCAGTGCAATTAAAAAACAAAATGGTGGTTTGCTTTTAATCGATTATGGCTTCCTTAAACAAAAAAATAAAAACACATTACAATCTATCATGAATCATAAAGCCAACATGATATTTGATAATATTGGAGATGCTGACATTACCTCTTTAGTAAATTTTGGTTTATTAAAAAACTATTTAAAAAAAAAAATGAAAGTTAATAATATAGTAACTCAGAGTTTTTTCTTAAAAAAAATAGGAATTATGGATAGAGCTGAGGTGGTTGCTAAAAAAATGAATTTTAAAGAAAAATCAGATTTATATTTTAGAATAGAAAGATTAATTAACCCAAAACAAATGGGTGAATTATTTAAGTTTTTGTTTGCATTTAAATTAAAAAATAAATTTTCGCTAGGATTTAACTAATGTATTTTTCTAAAAAACTTAATGAGTTTAATTATATTAAGCATTGTTTTTTTTCAAATAAAGGAGGTGTTTCAAAAGGTATATATAGCAGCCTTAATTGTGGACTGGGTTCTAAAGACAAAAGAAAAAATGTTTTAAATAACTTATCTATTGTTTCAAAAAAAATAGGAGTTGAGAAAAATAATTTATTTACAATGAATCAAACACATAGCAATAAAGTTGTAATAATTGATGAAAACAATCAAAATATAAAAAGAGTTAATGCTGATGCATTGATTACGAAAATTAAAAACATTGCTATTTCAGTTCTTACCGCAGATTGTGTTCCTATATTGATTTATGAAAAAATAAATCAAACTGTGGCTTGTGTTCATGCTGGATGGAAAGGAGCGGTTAACGGTATTATAGAAAATACTATCAATAAAATCATCAAAATGAATAAAAATAATCAGATTTATGTAGCAATTGGTCCTTGTATAGCATCAAAAAATTACGAAATTGGTAATGAATTTTATGATGAATTTATAAGCAAAAATAAAATAAATAAAAAATTTTTTTCTTCAAAGAATAACAAAATTTTTTTCGATTTAAGAAAATACGTTAACTCCAAAGTAGCGCAATTCGATGTAAATTTTATTGAAAATATTAATCTAGATACTTATGATAAAGAAGAAATTTTTTTTAGCTTTCGTAGATCATTAAAACAAGGTAAAAAGGACTATGGTAGATGTATTTCTACTATAAGATTGATAGAAAACTAATTCATTTGAAAAGATAAATAATTAATTGTATAACGTGTCATCTTCATGAAAATTTTATCCGGCACTAGTAATCCTAAATTAAGTAAGGAGATTGCAAAACAACTCAAACTTAAACCCATCAATTCAAATATAAAAAAATTTGCTGACGGAGAAATCTTCATAGAAATAAATGAAAATATTAGAGGTAATAGTGTTTTTGTAATTCAATCAACTTCAAACCCTGCTAATGATAATATCATGGAGCTACTCTTGTGCATTGATGCTCTTAGAAGATCTTCAGCAAAAAATATTACTGCTGTGATTCCTTATTTTGGCTATGCAAGACAAGATAGAAAAGTAGCCCCAAGAACTTCCATATCGGCAAAAGTTGTTTCAAATTTGATTACAAATGCTGGGGCAAATAGAGTTGTAACCGTAGATTTGCATACAGGACAAATTCAAGGATTCTTTGACATACCTGTAGATAATTTATTTACAACTCCTTTGTTTGCTAGATATATTAAAAAAAAATTTAAAACTAAAAATTTAGTTTGTGTATCTCCTGATGTAGGTGGCGTACAAAGAACCAGAGGTTTAGCGACAAAAATAAAAGCTGATTTAGCAATTATAGATAAAAGAAGACCCGAGTCTGGCAAATCTGAAGTAATGAATATTATCGGAGAAGTTAAAGGAAAAAATTGTATAATTGTAGACGATATAATCGATAGTGGGGGAACAATAATTAATGCTGTTGACGCACTAAAAAAAGCTGGAGCGATCGATGTCTATGTTTTTATTACTCATGCTGTGTTAAGTGGAGATTCTGCAAAAAAAATTCAAAAATCTAAAATAAAAAAGTTAATTATTACAGATACAATAGATAATAGTTTTAAGATTAAAAATAATAATAAAATTGAGGTTGTTTCTATAGCGCCTCTGATGGCTGAGGCAATTAATAGAATTTCAAATTCTACGTCAGTATCTGATTTATTCAATTAGTGCTTGTTTTATTAACTAACTTAAGTTAAATAGCTCATCCAATTATAAAAATGCATAATTTAAAAGCTACAAAAAGAGATACCGTTACTACTGGACAGCTAAATAAATTAAGAGCAAACGGATTTATCCCAGGCATACTTTATGGAGGAAAAGATCCTAATGCTAAGATTTCTGTTGAAAAAAAATTTATTAAAAATATCCTAAATTCAGAATCATTTCTATCTACGGTTCTTGAATTAGATTTTGATGGCAAAAAATTAAAAGTTATTCCAAGAGATGTTGCTTATAATGTAATTTCCGACGAACCTATTCATATCGATTTTATTAGAGTGGTTTCGGGAACTAAAATTATTTTAGAAATTCCAGTTAAATTTATTAATGCCGATGATTGTCCGGGTTTAAAAGTTGGCGGTGTATTGAACATTGTTAGAAGAAAAGTAGAATTAAAATGTCCTGCAGATAATATTCCAGAAGAAATTATTGTTGATTTAAAAGGTTTAGAGATTGGAACTAGTATAAAAATATCTTCTGTTAAACTTTCACAAAATGTTACCCCAACTATTACTGGTAGAGACTTCGTTATTGCTACAGTAGCTGCTCCTACGGTCTTGAAAGAACCTGAAAAACCAGCTGAAGGCGAAGCGGTTGTTGGTGCTGATGGTGTTGAAGGGACTGCAGTGGCAGGAGCTGAAGGTGCAGCACCAACTACGACGGGAGCTAGCAAAGAAGGTGAAGCTCCTAAAAAAGATGATAAAGCAAAAGGTAAAGAACAGGCTTTAGAAAAAAAACCTTCTGAAAAAAAATAATTAAATATGCTGCTACTCGTTGGTTTAGGAAATCCAGGTCCTAAAGATATAAATAATCGCCATAACATCGGATTTAAAATTATCGATGCTGTAAATTCTTTTTTTAAATTATCAAAACAAAAACCAAAATTTAAAGGACTTTTAACAACAGGAATTATAGGTGATCATAAAGTTTATGCGATTAAACCTTTAACCTTTATGAATAATTCAGGAACTGCAATTAAAGAACTTATTGATTATTTTAAAATTGATGCAAGAAACGTAATTGTTTTTCATGATGATTTAGATATCGATTTTGGAAAAATAAAAGCAAAATTTGGCGGTAGTAGTGCAGGTCATCACGGTATTGAATCGATTGATAAATTTATTGGTAAAGATTATTCTCGCGTTAGAATTGGTATTGGCCATCCTAAAGATAAGAAAAAAGTTAATAATCATGTTCTTGAAGACTTTAAAGAAGATGAAGAAGATCAAATTAAAGATATTGCCGATAATATAGTTAAATTGCTTCCTACGCTTTTAGAAAGAAAGATAGATTTGTTCTCAAGCAAAGTTAATCATAGCTTGAATGGGATTTAAATGCGGAATTGTAGGTTTGCCTAACGTAGGTAAATCAACTCTATTTAATGCCTTAACTGCCTCTAAAAATGCACAAGCAGCAAATTTTCCTTTTTGTACTATTGATCCAAATATAGGTATTGTTGATGTGCCAGATGAAAGACTGGACCAGCTTTCTAAGCTTTCCAATTCTAAAAAAAAAATATTTACCAACATAACTTTCGTTGATATTGCAGGTTTAGTAAAAGGAGCCTCTAAAGGAGAAGGTTTAGGTAATAAATTTCTTTCACATATAAGAGAAGTTGATGCCATAATTCATCTCGTTAGATGTTTTGATTCTTCAGAAATTATCCATGTAAATTCAGAAATTAATCCACTCAATGACTTGGAGACTATAAAAACGGAGATACTTTTATCGGATATTGATCTGGTCCAGAAAAAATTAGAAAAAAGTAAAAAAAAATTATTAAGTCCTAAAGAAATTCAAGTTTTAGAAAAAAAATTAGATTCATTAAACAGGGGGGAAGAAGACATAAACTCTTTAGACGAAGAGGAGTTAAAAATTTTAAACCAAATAGGCTTACTGAGTATTAAGCCTAAAATCATAGTTTGTAATGTTGATGAACAAAATCTTTCTTCGGGTAATAAATATACTGAAATAGTAAAAAATAAATTCCCAAATGAAAAATTAGTTATTATTTGTGCAGATATAGAGGACCAAATTATGGAGTTAGATCCAGAAGAAAGAGAAACTTTTATGAAAGATATTGGATTAAATAAAACAGGATTAAATAAATTGATAAGAGAGGGATATGATTTATTAAATCTTGATACTTATTTCACTTCGGGGCCAGAGGAAAGTAGAGCATGGACAGTAAGAAAAAATACTGTTGCACCTAAAGCAGCAGCCGTAATTCACTCTGATTTTGAAAAAAATTTCATAAGAGCTGAAGCTGTTTCTTGTGAAGATTTTATAAAATACGGAAGTTCAGAAAAATGTAGGGAAAATGGAAAGTTAAGAATTGAAGGAAAAGATTATATTGTAAAAGATGGAGATGTATTATTTTTCCGCGTTAATCCTTAACCACAACTTCTTCATGCTCAAATATACAAGTATCGCCAGCAAGATTAAATAAATCATCACTTTAATTCCTGTTTTATGTCTTGCTTCTAAATGAGGTTCCGCTGCCCAGGTAAGAAAAGTCGTCACATCTTTTGCAATTTGGTCAACGGTAGCACTTGTGCCATCTGAATATTGAACTAAATTATCTGATAATGGGTTCGTCATTTTGATTTTATTTCCATCCATATATTTGTTGTAGTGGACACCCTCCTCTAAAACAAAGTCTGCAGGTTTTTTATCGTAACCCATCAATATAGAGTAAATATAATTAGCTCCACCTGGCCTTGCTTTTGCTAATACAGACATATCGGGCGGGTATGCTCCGCCATTAGCAGCTATTGCAGCATTATCATTTGGGTAGGGATTTTTAAAGTGATCTGAAGGCCTTCCTGGTCTTGTAAACTTTTCGCCTTCGCTGTTTGGCCCGTCTTCAACTTCATAGCTAGCTGCGATAGCTTTAACTTCTTCTAAAGAAAATTCAGGACCACCTTTTTCACCCAAATTTCTATAACTTAAATATTTCATGGAGTGACATGAAGAACATACTTCTTTGTAAACTTGATAGCCTCTTTGTAAAGAAGATCTGTCAAACTTTCCTGTAAGTCCAGCAAAACTCCAATCGACTTTTAACAATTCTTTATTAGCTGAATATGCTTTTTCAAAAAAACAAATAAATAAAAAAGTAATTATTAATAATTTAAGAATTTTTTTTTTATTCATTAATTATTTTATCTGTCTTAGCCATTGCACCACTAAATCCACCAGTTAAGACTGGCTCAGAAATACTTGCTGGCAGCGGATCAGTTTTTTCAAAGATGCTTAAAACTGGTAAAATAACGATAAAATGAATGAAATAGTAGGTTGTGGCTATTCTTGCTAAAAATAAATAAATACCCTCTGCAGGCATAGCTCCTAGATAACCAAGGGCCAAAACATCAATAACAAGTATCCAAAAAAATTGTCTATACATTGGTCTAAATATTGCAGATCTTACTTTGCTCATATCTAACCAGGGTAAAATGATTAAAACAAACAAAGCTCCAAACATTAATATAACACCCCCTAATTTATCTGGCACTGATCTTAAAATTGCATAAAAAGGAAGTAAGTACCACTCTGGAACAATGTGAGCCGGAGTAACGAGAGGATTAGCCGGAATATAATTATCTGGGTGTCCTAAAACGTTTGGTGTAAAAAATATAAATCCAGAAAAAATAATCATAAACATTAATAGAGAAAAAATATCTTTGATTGTTATATAAGGATGAAAAGGTACAGTATCTTTTGAAGGTTTTTTTATATCTATTCCAATTGGATTATTATTGCCAGGAATATGCAAGGCCCAAATATGCAAAACAACTAAACCCAAAATTAAAAATGGGACTAAATAATGAAGACTAAAGAAACGATTTAATGTTGGGTTGTCTACTGAATAACCTCCCCACAACCATGTAACAATACTCTCACCTACTAAAGGTATAGCGCTAAATAAATTTGTAATAACGGTTGCGCCCCAAAAACTCATCTGACCCCACGGTAAAACATAGCCCATAAAAGCTGTAGCCATCATTAGAATGTAAATTAACATTCCAATAATCCAAATTAATTCTCTTGGAGATTTAAACGACCCATAGAATAAAGATCTAAAAATATGTATATAAACTGCAAGAAAAAACATTGAAGCTCCATTGCTATGAATGTATCTTATAAGCCATCCATAATTTACATCTCTCATTATTTTTTCGACACTCTCAAAGGCAAGATCAGCATGAGCAACGTAATGCATGGCTAAAACAATTCCTGTTACTATCTGAGTGATTAAACAAAAACTAAGTATTCCGCCAAATGTCCACCAATAATTTAAATTTTTAGGTGTTGGGTAATCTGATAAATGTGCACCTAATGATAAAAGTGGTAGTCTATCATTAAACCATTTTCCAGCTTTAGACTTTGGTACGTATTCATGGTCGCTCATTTTTTTTATCCTATCTTAATTGTATTGTTATTTACGAATTCATACTTTGGTATCTCCATATTAGCTGGAGCAGGTCCTTTTCTAACTCTTCCTGAAACATCATAGTGAGAGCCGTGACATGGACAAAACCAACCTTTAAAATCTCCTTTGTCTTTTAACGGTACACATCCTAAATGTGTACAAACTCCGATCATAACCAGCCACTCGTCTTTTCCTTCCTTAACTCTTTCTTCATCCCTTTGTGGGTCAGGTAGCTCTTTTAAATCTACAGCTTTAGCTTCTTGAATTTCTTGTGGTGTTCTTCTTTTTACAAAAATTGGTTTACCTCTCCACAACACTGTGATGGACTTGCCTGGAGCAATTTGACTAATATCAACTTCGGTTGTTGCCAAAGCTTTAACTGATTCATCAGGATTCATTTGATGAATAAAAGGCCAAATAGTAGCGCCTAAACCCACGGCACCAATAGTGTAAGTTGCTGTGAAAAGAAAATCTCTTCTTTCTTTTTTATCTTCTTGTTTGCTCATAATTAACTATTTATTATTAAAAATGTTTAATTAAAACTTATTCTAAAGCTTTTCTACGGTCAGAATGACACATAAATAAACTCACAATGATTAATATAGCGCTTTATAAACCAGATATACCTCAAAATACTGCTGCTATTGTTAGGTTATCTGCTTGTTTAAATCTTAAAATACATATCATTGAGCCTTGTGGATTTAACCTAGACGACTCAAGATTTAAAAGAGTTGCTATGGATTATATTAATCTTAGTGAAATCATTAGATATCCTGATTTTGAAACTTTTTTACAAAAAAATATACATTCTAGAATAATTTTAATGACTACTAAGTCAAAAAAATTTTATCACTATTTTAAATTTAAAAAAAATGATTTTCTTCTTTTTGGAAGAGAGAGTGCTGGTGTACCAAGTGAAATTCATAAAAAAATAAAAAATAAATTAAAAGTACCCTTGAGTGAAAAAGCAAGATCGCTTAATGTGGCTATGACAGTTGCTATAGTGGCTTCAGAAGCTCTTAAACAAAATAACTTTTTTAAATGAAAAAATTAGTTGAAATAAAAAAAAAATTAGCCAACGAATGGTTTAAATCCTTACAAGAAAAAATGATTATTCAGTTTCAATCATTAGAAGATGAAATAAGTAAAAAAAATAAAAAGAAAACTTCATTCTTTGTTAGACGAGAATGGAAAAAAAATAATAAAAACGAAGGTGGTGGAATTTCCTGCCTTTTAAGTGGGGGTGAAATTTTTGATAAAGTTGGCATAAATCAATCAACAGTATCCGGTCAATTTGAAAAGATATTTAGATCTAAAATTTTAGGAGCTGAAAAAAACGGTAAATACTGGGCTTCTGGTATTTCAGTAGTTGCACATATGAAAAACCCTAAAATTCCTGCATTTCATTTTAATACAAGATTTATTGTAACTTCAAAAACTTGGTTCGGGGGTGGAATGGATGCGACACCTTCTTTTAGTGACAAAAAAGAAAAAAATTTTATTCATAAAAAATTAAAAAAAATATGTATACTTAATAATAAAAATTATAATAAATATAAAAATTGGTGTGATAAGTATTTTTATTTACCTCACAGACATGAACCAAGAGGTATTGGTGGTATATTTTTTGATTACGAAACTAAAAATTGGGAAAAAAATTTTAAATTTGTACAAGATCTAGGTATTGAATTTATTAATATAACCAAACAAATAATTTTAAATAAAAGTAAATTGAAATGGAGTGAAAAAGATAAAGAACAACAATTATATAAAAGAGGAAGGTATGTTGAATTTAATCTTTTATATGATAGGGGTACAAAGTTTGGATTAAACACAGGTGGCAACATTGATTCAATTTTGATGTCTTTACCACCTTTAGCAAAATGGAAATAAATGGATAAGGAACCAATAACAGTTCAAGGGCTGGAAAAACTTAAGTTAGAGCTTAATGAACTAAAAAATATAAAGCGTCCACAAATAGTTGCCGCTATTGCTGAAGCAAGATCTCATGGAGATCTAAAAGAAAATGCTGAATATCACGCGGCTAAAGAACAACAGGCACAAATGGAGAGTCGAGTTATTGAAATAAACGATATCATAGCTAGAGCCAATGTAATTGATGTTACCAAGATTGAAAATAATGGAAATGTAATTTTTGGAGCAACTGTTACCGTTCAAGATTTAGGCATTAATAAAAAAAAAACTTATAAAATAGTTGGAAAAGATGAAGCAGATATTTCTAAAAACTTAATCTATTTTAAATCACCAATTGGAAAAGCATTGATTGGTAAAAGT
>SYDM01000043.1 GCA_005801485.1 Rickettsiales bacterium | reverse complement strand
AGACATGCCTGGTGTCACAAGCCAATCAAATGTAAAATTCTCATATCCTATATCTATAAAAAACTTCTCAATGCCTAATGTTGGGTTCATAACCCATTTCCAAGCAGTTCCGGTAACAATAAAAGATAAAGCCATTGGATAAAGATAAATAGTTCTTAAAAATCCCTCGGCCCTAATTTTTTGATCTAGTAAAATTGCTAAAACAATACCAATAGCAATACATAAAATTAAAAATAAAATTGTATAAATAGCAAGATTAGTAACAGCAGTATGCCATCTATCCAAGCTCCACAGCCTTACATACTGTCCAAATCCCCAAAAATCATACTTAGGTAAAATTTTTGATTTAGTGAAGGAGATATAAGTTGTCCATAAAATAAAGCCATAAACAAACCACATTAATAAAGCGATTGAAGGAGATAATACTATTTTAGGTAAATTTTTTTTTAACCAATACATTTTAAAATTTATTTAAATAAACTGCGCCATATTTAAATGGCGCAGTTTTAATTTTAGACTTTATATTTATAGAGACGCCTTAACAGCAGCAGCTAATTGTTTAGCAGCATCTTGTGAAGACATATCAGAATTGAAATGCTTAGTTACAACATCTTGAATTGCTCCTTTTTGAGCTCCTCTTAATGCCATACCGTGAGCAAAACTAGGTAACAGTCCTCCTTTAGTACCTGAAGTTTTCAAGTCTGCGTTTGATTTCTTAGCACAAACATCAAACGTATCCATTGAAACGTCTAGTCTTGCTGGGATAGATCCTTTGTATTCGTTAAAAACTCTTTGAAAGTTTTTTCCCATCATTAAACTTGCAAGTAGTTTTTGTCCATCAACTTTATCTTGTCCAGCATTTTTATAGAAAATAAAAGAGTCGACATTATAAAGGTAACCATTGTTAGATGGAGTTGGAGAACAAAGAAAATCCTGATCAGGTTTTTTTCCTGCAGCAGTAAATTCACCCTTTGCCCAGTCGCCCATGATTTGGAATGCAGCTTTACCTTCCATTACCATTCCAGTTGCAACGTTCCAGTCTCTTCCTGGTGAACCTGCATCTGTGTAACCTTTAAGTTTTCTCATTTGGTCGAATACTTTAACCATAGTAGCACCATTTAATGTAGCTGGATCAAGATCTACAAAAGCTTTTTTGTAAAAATCGTTTCCACCTACTCCAAGAGCTACAGCTTCAAATACTGTTGCATCTTGCCAAGGTTGACTACCATGAGCTAGAGGAATTATTCCTTTTGTTTTAAGTTTGTCTGAAGCAGTATTAAATTCATCCCAAGATTTTGGCATTTTAATACCATTAGCATCTAAAACTTTTTTATTAGCCCAAATCCAGTCAATTCTATGAATGTTTACTGGTGCAGCACAATAAGATTTTCCATCAGCGCATTTCATGTGTTGTGCAACCTGTTTGCTTAAAAGATTGTCCCAACCTTCTGCTTTAGCTACGGCATCAATATTATAAGGAGCAACAACACCTTGTTCATCATACTCTTGAATTGTAGGACCTTTAATTTGAGCTGCTGCAGGAGCATCATTTGCAACTATACGAGCTTTAAGAGTTTGCATTGCTGCATCTCCGCCACCGCCAGCAACTGGCATATCTTTCCATATTCCTTTTTGCTTTGCAAAATCATCTTTTAATACTTGTAAGGCTTTTGCTTCACCACCCGAAGTCCACCAGTGTAGAACTTCAGCAGTTGGAGCGGCACTTACAAAACTTGGTATTAAAAAAATATAAATTGCGATTAATATTTTTTTCATTTTCTTCCTTTGTTTGTTTATAAAAAATTAATTATATAATTAGTTTTTTAAATTGAAAGTTAATAAAAAAAATCACTTGCAGGTTGAATTTTGCTTTATTCTGTTTTAGTTAATAGACGGAAATAATTAACCGGAAAAAAAATAATCTACTATGGGTTGAAATTTAAAAATTAGATGATCTACCTAATCTTGCAGCACCTCTTACTCCACTTGCGTCACCATATTTAGGTTTTAAAAATATTCCCTCGTATTCTTTTCCAATAACATACTTCGAAACTAATTTATGAATTTCATTTAAAAAATTTATTTCGTTTGATACTCCACCGCCAAAAATAAACACATCTGGATCTAAAATATTAATGATAGCTGAAAGTGACATGGCTAAATTTATTTTAAAATTATCAATAAATATTATCGCATCTAGATCATTAGCTCTATACAAATCAAATATCTCATTAGTTTTTAAATTTTTATTATATTTTTTATTAAATCTTTTAGCTAAAGATAATCCCGAAATGAAACTTTCTACTTCACAATCTCTATAAATTTTACTATCTAACTCCTCTTTTTCTGCCGCAAGATATGGTAGTTGATTATGACCCCATTCACCTGCAACACCATTTGGTCCTGAAACAATTTTCTTATCAACTACAAGCCCTCCTCCAACGCCAGATCCAAGAATAATACCATAGACAACTTTATAGTGCTTAGCTGCTCCATCGATAGCTTCAGACAAAGCAAAACAATTTGCATCATTTTCACAAAATACCTCTTTATTTAACAATTTTTTTAAATCCTTTTGAAAAGGTTTATTTTCTATCCAATAACAGTTTGGTGCATTTTTAACCAATCCGGTTTGCGGTGAATGTATACCAGGGTGACAAACACCTACAGGCAAAATTGTATTAAATTTACTTTCCAATTCATCATTTATATTTTTTATCTGTTGAAGTATTTTATTGTAATCTTTAGGACAATCGACTCTGGACCTATGCTTTTCGACTCCATCTGTTTCAAGTACAACGCTTTCAATTTTAGTTGCACCAACATCAATACCAATTTGCATACTTAAGATATTTTAATAATTTTTTTTGTTTTTAAAGATTTCGCAGCTGCTACAGCTAATATTAAGGCTTGATGTCCATCATCGAAATTTGCTCTAGGTTTTTTATTTTTAGTAGTTAAATCAGCTAAATCGTGAAGTTGTAAGTAGTAAGCTTCTTTGTACCTTTCAATAAAAAAATTTAATAGTTTTGTCTTTGAATTAGTTCCACTTGTACTGCTGAATTCAACTTCATTATCTCTTTTGTTATTTGAAATTAGCATGCCTTTTGTTCCAAAAACTTCAACTCTTTGATCGTGTCCATACTTACAATGTCTTGCGTTGTTAATCGTACACAAAACTCCTTTTTTTGATTTTAAAACAACAGTAGCTAATTCATGATCATTGACACTTTTAAATAATTTATAATATTCTGATAAATCACTTGTTGTTGCAAAAACTTCTTGGATTGGATCATTTTTTAGATAAAATCTAATAAGATCAAAGTCATGAATGATCATATCTTTAAATATACCACCTGCTGTTTTTAAATAAGCATACGGTGGAGGCGCCGGGTCCCTACAAGTGATTATGATTTTTTGCAGTACACCAATTTTCTTTTGGTCAATAGATTTTTTCAAATAATAATGGCCAGGATCGTATCTTCTGTTGAATCCTATTTGAATTTTTGGGGAAAATTTTTTTATGTATTTCTTGCAGCTTACAATTTTATTTAAGTCTAAATCTAATGGTTTTTCGCAAAAAATAGTTTTATTATGAATTGCCGACTCTCTAATAAATTTTATATGTGTTGCCGTAGATGATGCTATGAATATTACATCTATTTTCTTATCTTTTAATGCCAACCTATAGTCACTTATTGCTGTAGCTTTGAATTTATTAGCTGATTTTTGAGCAAGTAGCTTATTT
>SYDM01000042.1 GCA_005801485.1 Rickettsiales bacterium | reverse complement strand
GTTACTAAAAGTATTTTAGATAAAATTATCCAAGCAGCTGTAGCAAGAGATGTTGCAAGGAAAGCACGTGACAGCGTAAGAAGAAAAGGTACCTTTGAGCTATCTGGTTTGCCAGGAAAATTAGCTGATTGTCAAATTTCAAAAAGAGAAGGTACAGAGTTATTTATAGTTGAGGGAGATTCTGCTGGTGGATCAGCCAAACAAGGAAGATCTCGTGAATATCAAGCAGTATTGCCATTAAGAGGGAAAATACTAAATACTTATGTTGCCGATAATCATAAGCCTAATGGTGGAAGCAATGATTATTTCACCAAGGCTTTAGCAAAAATGATGTCATCAAACGAAGTTGTAACGTTGATAAATGCCCTAGGAACTGGTTCTAAGGATTTTGATATAGAAAATTTAAGATATGATAAAATAATTATCATGACAGATGCCGATGTCGACGGCTCACATATTAGGACGTTATTGCTTACTTTCTTTAACAATTTCCCATTTAATCAATTAATTGAAAATGGTCATTTGTATTTAGCACAACCACCATTGTTTAAAGTAACTAAAGGAGCAAAAAGTGTTTATATCAAAGATGAGAAAAGCTTGGAAGAATATATCCTAAAAATATCTGAAAAAGCTGATAAAAAAATCAAAAAAGGTTCACCAGAATTTAATGAATTTATGGAAGAGCAAAGACAAAAAATTAGTATACAAAGATTCAAAGGATTAGGCGAAATGAACCCTGAAGAACTATGGCAAACCACTTTAAATCCAGAAAATCGAACATTGTTAAAAATTCAGTATTCAAAAGGGTTAAAAGATAAATCAAAAGAAGATCAAAAAATTATTGATATTTTAATGGGAGACGATGTGGCACCAAGAAAAGATTTTATTACTAGTAACGCTTTAGAAGTTGCTAATTTAGATATTTAATTCTTTTAATGAATTTTTCTACTATATTTAGAATAGGAGAAAATCTACATTTAGATAAAAAAACATTAGTTAATCTTAGATGGATTGCAATTATCGGCCAATTTATTACTATTAATTTAGTCTATTTCTATTTTAAATTAAATCTCCCTATAATTGCGGCACACTTAATTATTTTTTTAGGCATAACTACAAATTTAATTTTACAATTTAAAATTAAAGACAATCAATTAAAAGATTTTTACTCAGCTTTTTTTTTAATTTATGATTTGTTACAGTTAAGTTTCTTGCTTTATTTAACTGGTGGAATTACTAATCCATTTTCATTTTTAATGATTGTTCCTTCAATCGTCTCTTCAACTTTTCTTAGTATGGGAACAACTATAATTCTTGGCGTGTTAACCGTATTCTTTTTAATTTTTCTAACTAAATTTCATAAAATTTTGCCAGGTCTAGAAACTTACAGTTTTAGTTTTCCAGAATATTATTTAGAGGGTATTTTAATATCTATTATTATTGGACTTATTTTTTTAAGTTATTTTGGAATAAAATTTTCTGGAGAAACCAAAAAAAGATCAGTAGCTTTAAAGAAGCTCCAAGAAGTTGTGTCAAAAGAATATCAACTTGATTCCTTAGGAGGATTAGCTGCAGCAGCAGCTCACTCACTAGGAACGCCTCTTGCAACCATTTCTGTAGTAGCAAAAGAACTTAAAAAAGAAATTGGAGCTAAATCAAAGCACTCCAAAGATTTAGATTTATTAATTAGTCAAACCAAAAGATGTAGCGATATTTTACGTCAAATTTCTAGAAAAGAGATAGAAGATGATCAGTTCATTAATACTATAAAAGCTGAGGATTTATTAGAAGAAATTGTCACCTCATTTAAGCAAACTTCAAAAATTGATATAAATTTAGTCTTAAGTGAAGACAAAAATAAAATTAATATTAAAAAAGCACCAGAGTTAGTTTATGGTTTAAGAAATTTTATTGGAAATGCTGTTAAATTTTGTAAAGAAAAAATAAATATATTGATCAAAAGTGATCAAGATAACTTAACTATTATAATAAGTGATGATGGACCTGGATTTAGCTCTGATATTTTTGAGTTAATTGGAGAACCTTATTTAAGGTCAAAGAAGTCTAATGCTAAATCAGGTTTAGGGTTAGGTATTTTTTTAGGGAAAAATCTTCTTGAACGAAAAAAAGCAAAGTTAAAATTTTCTAATAATGCAAAAGGCGCTGAAGTTAAAATAATTTGGCAAATAAAAGAAATCCAGGTTTAATTTAGTGCAGGCTCTTGTTGGGTCATGCAATGAATAGCACCAAAACCCCATATTAAATCTTTACAATTAATCGTTATAATTTTTCTTTTTCTAAAATATTTCTTAAATATTTTTATTATTTTTTTATCTTCAGGATCTTTAAAAATAGGAATAAGAACAATTTTATTTGCTATGTAAAAATTTAAATAACTCGCAGGGACTCTTATATTATTAATATAAATTGGTTTAGGCATCGGAATTTTTATTATTTCAAATTTTTTTCCATTTTCATCAGTTGTTTGATTTAAAATTTTATAATTTTCTTTTAGAGCCTTAAAATTTTTATCTTTTTTATTTTTTTCATAAGCTAAAAAAATTTGGTTACTAGAAACAAATCTAGCAATATCATCAATATGGCCATGCGTATCATCCCCCACAATGCCCTTATTAAGCCAAATCGTTTTTTTTATACCAAGGTATTTTTTAAAAATATTCTCCATTTCATTTTTTCTTATATTCGGGTTTCGTTGTTGAATTTTACTTAATAAGCATTCTTTGGTAGTCATTAAACATCCTTTTCCATTAACATCTATAGCACCACCTTCTAGGACAATATCTTTAAGTGTATTTTTGATTTTAAACTTTGGAGTAAAAGAGTTTATTTTTTTTAACTTAGCTATTTTTTTATTAATAGTATTATCATTTAAATAATTATTATATTTTGCCCAAGCATTAAATTTCCAATTTAAAATAATTTTTTCAGTTTTATTTTCATTTACTAAGTAAATTGGACCAGAGTCTCGAGTCCAAACTCGATCAGTTTTAATGATATGCATTTTTATATTATTAACTTTACTTTTAAATTTTTTAATTAATTTTAAAATTTTAGATTTATTAGATTTATTTTGAATCAATAAATCTATTTTTTGAACTTTAGATATTTCAGATATTATATTTGCAAAAACGCGAGGTATATTGATAAAATGCCCTGGCCAATCTTTTTTATTATGTGGCCAAGCTATTAAAGTAGAAACTTGTTTTTCCCACTCGGCCGGCATTCGAAAGTCTAATGCGTTGACTTTATTAATCATCTTTTGGATTTTTTAATATACCCTTGTAAGAATCAATTCTTCTGTCTCTTAAAAAAGGCCAGTGCTGACGAACCGTATCTACTTTTTTAAAGTCAATATCACAGATTAAAATTTGTTCTTTATTTTTGGCTCTTGCGATTATATTTCCATTTGGGTCAAATACTACAGAGTGACCCCAAAAATCTAATTTTTTTGAACCTTGTTTTTCCAGGCCTATTCTATTGATGGCTGCAACGTATACTCCATTTGCAATTGCATGTGATTTCTGAATTGCGGTCCAGGCTTCAAGTTGCGATTTGCCATATTTAGATTTTTCTTTTGGATGCCAACCTATTGCTGTCGGATAAAATAAAATTTCCGCTCCAAGTAAAGTTGTAAGTCTTGCTGCTTCAGGAAACCATTGATCCCAACATATTAATGTTCCAATTTTTCCGTAATTTGTTTTAAATGTTTTAAAACCCAAATCGCCAGGAGTAAAATAAAATTTTTCATAATACTGAGGATCGTCTGGTATGTGCATTTTTCTATATTTACCTTGCATGCTTCCCTTCTCGTTTATCACGACACAAGTATTATGATAAACACCAGATGTTCTTTTTTCAAAAAGAGAGGCAATTATTAATATCTTTAGTTCCTTAGCAATTTTGCCTAAAACACTTGTTGTTGGACCCGGCACTTTTTCAGCAAGTTTAAAATTGGAATGTTTTTCTTGTTGGCAAAAATAGTTAAACAAAAATAGCTCTGGTAAACAAATAATTTTTGCTTTTTTTTTTGCAGCTTCTTTTATTTTTTTAATAGCAGTAATAATATTTTTTTTTGGATCAGAGGACATTCTCATCTGAATTAAGCCAATCCTAGTCTTGTTAGCCATTGCAATTAAAAGATCTTTTGGAAATTTCTTCTACTTCTACTTTTCCAGTGTTTACGGTGATAAGCATCACTTGCTATAAGCGGAAGCACACTTGTCGCTTCAGCAAAAACCATTTGTTCTTTTGTGACTGATACTTTTCCCCACGAGCTAGCCTCTTTAAGTGTTGAACTGCTACAAGCAC
>SYDM01000041.1 GCA_005801485.1 Rickettsiales bacterium | reverse complement strand
GCTCGTTTACCAACAAAAACTTTATTTTCTGAATTAAGAACAACTACACCAACTCCAGTTCTAAGAGGGAGTTGTTTATTTTTCATTGTTAGGATTTAAGTAGGTCAACTGCATACTTTAATTGATTATCAGTATCAGTATTTATTTTAAAATCATTTCCAACTTCTTCTACAAAAATATCTGGCGAAACACCCACTTCTGAGATTGATTTACCTGATGGTAAATAATATTTTGATATAGTTAATCTTAGTCCTCCTCCATTCTTAAGAGGGACAATAGATTGAACTGAACCTTTTCCGTAGGAGTTTTCTCCTAAAATAATTGCTCTTTTATGATCCTTTAATGCACCAGATACAATTTCTGCAGCTGAAGCAGAACCATTATTAATTAAGACAATTAATGGTTTACCATCAATATTGTCACCTTTTTTAGAAAAAAATCTTCTTGTTTCAGTAATTTTTCTTCCTTTAGTTGAAACTATTTCTCCTTCATCCAAGAAAAAATCTGTTATATTAATAGCTTGCGTTAACAACCCACCGGGATTATTTCTTAAATCTAGAATGTAGCCCACAAGCTTATTATTTTTTTCAAAACTATTAATATTTTTAAATAATTGTTCATCACTGTTTTCATTAAAAGATTTTAATCTTAAATATCCAATTTCTTTTTTATTTCCAATTAGTTTAGCTTCAACAGATTTAACTTCTATAATTGCTCTAGTAATTTTAAATTCTAAAGCATTTCTTACATTTTTTCTTCTAACTGTTAATTTGATACTTGAGCCAATAGTACCACGCATCAGTTCAATAGCTTCAGTTAAGGTTTTGCCTTGAACTTGTTCATCATTAATTTTAACTATGTAATCTCCAGCTTTAATTCCAGCATTTGCAGCTGGAGTATCATCAATGGGAGAAATTACTTTAACAACACCAGATTCCATTCCTATCTCTATTCCAAGGCCACCAAATTCACCTTTAGTATCAGTTTGCATTCCCTCAAATGATTTTGGACTCATATAAGCAGAATAAGGATCTAAAGATTGTAAAAGACCATTAATAGCAGAGTCCATAATATCTACCTGGTTAACGTCATCCACATAATCTTGTTTTATAATCTCTAAAACTTCACCAAATAAATCTATTTTTTCATAAAGTTCATTTGAATTTTTAGAGTGAAGATAATTAATGCTTAAGAAATTAATTAAAAATATAAATAAAATAAAAAAATTTCTTTTTCTCATAATGATGCTTTTTCCTTAGGAATAGGCTCTGACCACATTTTTTCAAGATCGTAAAATTCTCTTTTTTCTGGATTGAAAATATGCACTATAACATCAACAGCATCAACTAATTTCCAATCAGCGCTTTCTCTTCCTTCAATTCTACAATTATCTACACCTATCTTTTTTAATTCTCTAACCAAATTTTCTGACAAAGATTGTAGGTGTCTTGTGGAAGTACCTGAGGCAATTATCATATAATCTGCGATATAAGATTTTTTTTTAAGATCAATGGACACAATATTTTTGGCTTTATTATTATCTAAAATAATTTCAATTTTTTTCTTAATATCTGATATTTTCATTAAAACTAAGCTAATTTTTCTCTAATTTGTGTTGAAGAAATATTGATTGGTTTATTTTTAATAAAAATAATTTTTTTCAATTGTTTAGTTATAGCAGATTTTCTAACTTTAATATCATAGTCCTTTCGGAAAAATACTACTATTTTTATTAATTTTGTTAATAGTTTCCAATTCTTCCACTTATGCAAATTAATAAGATTATCCGATCCAATAATTAAGAAGAATTCAGTTTTTTTATTTTTTTTATTTAAATACTTTATTAAATCTATTGAGCGATTAGATTTTATTTTATCTTCAAAATATTTAACTTTTATTTTTTTTATCTCAGATGTTAATAGTTTACTTTTTTTTATTCTTTTTGATAATGAAAAAAAAGTTTTTTTTTTAAAAGGATTCTGTTCTGTTACGCACCAGTAAAGTTTATCTAGTGATAATTTATTTATAGCTATTTTTGATATTTTTAAATGCCCTTGGTGTGGTGGGTCAAAACTTCCTCCCAAAAGTCCAATTTTTTTTCTATTAGATCTAATCATTATTGATTAAGACCTAATAGTTCCATTTCCTGAAACGATATATTTGTAAGAAGTTAATTGATCCACACCTACTGGCCCTCGAGGTGGTAATTTATTCGTTGAAATACCAATCTCTCCACCAAAACCAAATTCACCACCATCAGCAAATTGTGTAGAAACATTATGCATAGCAATTGCACTGTTTACACCTTTTAAAAAAATTTGTGCAGTTTTTAAATTATTTGTAATAATACTATCGGTATGCATGGTGCCATATTTTAATATATGCTCTTTTGCTTCATGGACTCCATTCACTGATTTAATTGAAATTTTTGCATCTAAATATTCTGTTTTCCAATCAGTTTCCTTTGCTAATTTAAATTTATTTTTAAATATTTGATTAATTTTTTTATCTACAATGATTTCACACCCTAAAGATTCAAGTTTATCTATAATTGGCACTGCATGTTTTCTTAATGATTTAGAATCTATTAATAACGTTTCAACCGCGCCACATATACTTGTTCTTCTCATTTTAGCATTAGCAACTACTTTTGTTGCCATAGTTGTATTGGCATCTTTATCTACATAAATATGACATAGCCCCTCAAGGTGTCCAATTACATGAATTCTAGAAAGTTGTTGGACTTTTTTTACAAGCTCTTTCCCACCTCTAGGAACGATAACATCTATGTATTCTGACATATTAGAAAGTAAAAAATTTACAACATTTCTATTTTTATCTTCAATAAATTGAATGCAATTTTTATCAATTTTATTTTTACTTAAAGATTCTCTAAATAGGTCAGCTAATATTTTGTTAGAATTAAAAGCTTCTGAACCACCCCTTAAAATAGCACAATTACCAGATTTAAGACTTAAAGCAGATACATCAGCTGTTACATTTGGTCGACTTTCATAAATTATTCCTATTACGCCTATTGGAGTTGTAATTTTTTTAATTCTGAGACCATTGGGCCTTCGCCAATCTTCTAAAGTTTTATTAAGAGGACTTTTAAATTTAATAATCTCATTTATAGAGTTTCTTATTCCATCAATTCTTTTTTCATCCAATATAAGTCTATCTAATAAATATTCCCTTTTTGAAAATTTTACATCTTTTAAATTTTCTTTAAGAATTTTTTTTTTATTTTTTAATAAAAGCTGGTTATAGGTATTAAGGACTTTATTTATTTTTTTTGAGTCTATCGCATTAAGTTGAAAAAAAGCTTTTTTAGCATTTAGCCCAATTTGTTTTAATTTTTTCATAATATAACCATATCGTCCTTATGAACTATTTCTGACTTACTGGCATATCCAAGAATATTTTCTATTTGATCGCTCTGCAAACCTTTAATTTTATTTATTTCACTGGATGTAAAGGAAGATAAAGCTCTAGCGATATCAACATTATTATTGTCGACAATTAATATATTATCCCCTTTATTAAAAGTTCCTGAAACTTTTGTGATACCTGCTGGCAGCAAACTTTTTCCTGATTTTAATGCTTTGCATGCACCTTGATCGATATAAATTTTTGCCGACTTCGACAAAGAACTTATTATCCATTTCTTTCTTGCATCTAAATTAGAAATTTTTGGTACAAACCATGTAAATAATTTTTTTTTAATAATTCTTTCAATAGGATTAAAATCACTTCCATTTGCAATCAACATGTTACAGCCTGCATTCATACAAATCTTAGCAGCCTCAAGTTTGGTTGTCATGCCTCCAGATCCATAAGCATTAATTTTCTTATCAACTAAATTAAAAATATTATTATCAATGACTTCAACTTTTCTAATTAAACTTTTTTTGTTTGAAACAGTTTCATAAAGCCCATCAACATCTGACAAGATTATTAATAAATCTGCTCCAATAATTTGAGCAACTCTAGATGCCAGTCTATCATTGTCACCATATTTTATTTCCGAAGTAGCAGTAGTATCATTTTCATTAACAACAGGTACCGCCCCAAGTTTAAAGAGGTTTTCAAATGTTCTTCTCGCATTTAGTGCTCTTCTTCTTTGCTCAGTATCATCAGGAGTAATAAGAATTTGTCCTATTTTAATTTTATTTCTTTCAAATAGTTTCTGAAATTCGTTTATTAAATAAATTTGTCCAACAGATGCTACAGCCTGACTCATTTCAAGCTTAACTTTTTTATTTTTTATTTTTAGATAACTTTGTCCAAGCGCAATTGCTCCAGATGAAACAATTACAACTTCTTGTTTATTTTTTATTAATTTTTTAATGTCTTTGATTAAACTTTGTAGCCATTTTTTTTTAAATTTACCTTTTTTATCAACTACAGTTGACGATCCTAATTTAATAATTATTTTTTTAGCTTTATTTATGTACATTTTTTAACAATATCTTTCTTAAATTAACTAGGTTTTT
>SYDM01000040.1 GCA_005801485.1 Rickettsiales bacterium | reverse complement strand
TTCAAAAAATTCTTTAATAAAATAATCCAAACAACCCTTTAAATGACTCATGGTAATATTTTTATCAATATGTAACCCTTCTAATTGATGGAACATTGGAGTATGTGTTTGATCGCTATCACAACGATAAGTTCGACCTGGAACAATAATCTTAAATGGAGGCTTGCCATCAATCATGGTTCTAATTTGAACTGGTGAAGTATGAGTCCTTAAAAGAATTTTTTTATTTTCTTCTAAATAAAAAGTATCATGCGTATCTCTAGCTGGATGATCTTCTGGTGTATTGAGTGCAGTAAAATTATTATATTCTGTTTCAACATCGGGTCCTTCAGCAACTGAAAAACCTAACTCAGAAAATATTGAAGAAATTTCATCAATCACTTGAGATACAGGATGAATCTTTCCATTCTTAAACGGTCTGATTGGTAAAGTTATATCAACTTTTTGATCTTTTAATTTTTCATTTATTTCAAGTGTTTCTAGCTCTAAAAACTTGCTTTCAATTTTACTAATTAAATTATCTTTCAACTTATTTAAAGAAGAAGCAAATTCTTTTCTTTTGTCTGAGGATATTGTTCCGAGATTTTTAAATTGATTAGTAATTTGGCCACTTTTTCCAAAAAATTCTGTTTTTAGAATTTGCAATTCTTCTTTAGTTTTTAAAGATTTAATTTTTTGTTCAAAACTAAAATTTATTTTATCTAAATCATTCATAGAGTTTTTTGACTCCTTTAATTAATATAAGATAAATCAAAGACCCTAATTAGTTAAGGGAGGATTGTGCTTTTTTTACTATAGTTTTAAAAACTTCTGGGTTATTGTAGGCCAATTCAGCTAATACTTTTCTATCTAATTTAATTTTTGATTTATTTAATCCATTTATAAGTTGAGCATAAGTCATACCCTCTGCTCTAGCTCCAGCATTGATTCTTTGTATCCATAAAGATCTAAATTCTCTTTTTTTTGTCTTTCTATCTCTATAGGCATACTGCATGGCTTTTTCCATAGCCTGACGGGCAATACGAATGGTATTTTTTCTTCTGCCGTACTGACCTTTGACTCTTTTTAAAACTTTATTATGTTTTGCTCTACTAACAACACCACGTTTATTTCTAGACATTTTTTTTCTACCTATTGTAAGGCATGTATGATTTTACAATTTTTGTATCTGGATCAGACATTATCTTAGTACCTCTTAGTCTTCTAATTTGAGCATTACTTCTTTTAATCATTCCATGCCTTTTACCTGCTTGAGGTCTTTTAACTTTTCCAGAAGCAGTAAATCTAAATCTTTTTTTTGCTGAGCTTTTAGTTTTTAATTTAGGCATAAATATTGGGGTTTTATATATAACTTAAATATTCTTTACAAGACGATATTGTCTTAACTAGATGGGTTGAATGATCATTATCATTTGTTTACCCTCAAATTTTGGATGTGTCTCTATTTTTCCAACATCTTTAATGTCTTCTATAACTCTATTCATTAAATCTTTACCTAGATAGATATGCTGCATTTCTCTTCCTTTAAACTTCACTGTAAATTTAACTTTATCTTTGTTAACTAAAAACTTCTTTGCATTTTTTACTTTAAAATTATAGTCGTGAACATCGGTACCAGGTCTTAATTTAATTTCTTTGAGTGCAACTACTTTTTGTTTCTTTTTTGCAATGTTAGCTTTTTTTTGTAAATCATATTTATATTTACCCATATCCATAATTTTACAAACTGGGGGATTTGCATTTGGTGAGATTTCAATTAAATCTAGACCTTCTTCTTTTGCTATTTCTATAGCTTTATTTAAAGGCAAGGTTCCTAAATTATTTCCATCACTTCCTATAACCTGAACATCAATAGCTCTTATTTGTTGATTGGACTTTGGTCCTTGTGGCTTACTTCTTCTTTGAAAATAACCAGGTTTAAAGTTTGACACTTAATTTAAAGGAAGTTTATTTGCAGCAAGAATATTTTTAATCAGCTCATCTCTTTTAAAAGTTTCTTGTTTTTCAGAACCAAGCTTTCGAACCGTTACGGTTTCTTCTGAAACTTCTTTTTTGCCACAAACTAAGATCATAGGAACCTTAGCTAGAGAATGTTCTCTAATTTTATAATTAATTTTTTGATTTCTTAAATCCACTTCACATTTTATACCCTCTTTAAACAGATCTTCAAATAAGTTTTTAATATAATCATTGTTTTCCTCCGCGATTGGTAAAATTACAACTTGGTTGGGAGATAACCAAAAAGGTAATTTGCCAGCGTAATTTTCAATTAAAATTCCTATAAATCTTTCAAGAGAACCAAATAAAGCCCTATGTAACATTACTGGTGTTTTTTTGCTGCCATCTTTATCAACATAGGTAGCTCCTAATCTGCCTGGTAAATTTAGGTCAACTTGTAAAGTTCCACATTGCCAATCTCTGCCTATAGCATCCCTTAATACAAATTCGATTTTAGGACCATAAAAAGCCCCTTCGCCTTTATTAATTGAGTACTCTAATTTTGAAAGTTTTATAGCAGATAGCAAAGCTGACTCTGATTTATCCCAAATTTTGTCGTCTCCAACTCTTTTTTTAGGTCTATCAGAATATTTTAATATAACATTTTCAAAACCTAAATCTTTATAAATTTTCAAAATTAAATTTGTTACACTTAATGTCTCTTCAGTAATTTGATCTTCGGTACAAAAAATGTGAGCATCATCCTGTGTAAAGGCTCTAACTCTTAAAAGCCCGTGCAGTGCTCCTGAAGGTTCATAACGATGAACTTTACCAAATTCAGATAATTTTAGAGGTAAATCTCGGTAACTTTTTAAACCTTGATTAAAAATTTGAACACAACCTGGACAGTTCATAGGTTTGATAGCAAAAATTTTTTTATCAGGTGTCTCTGATGTGTACATATGTTCACTAAATTTTTCCCAGTGACCCGATTTTTCCCACAAACTTATATCTAATAATTCAGGTGTATTAATCTCTTTATAGCCAGCTAATCTTTGTTTCATTCTCATAAATTCAATTAATCTTTGAAAAAGTGCCCAACCTTTTTCATGCCAGAATACAGCGCCTGGACTTTCTTCTCTAAAATGAAATAGGTCCATTTCTTTTCCAAGTTTTCGATGATCTCTTTTTTCTGCTTCTTCTAACATATGAAGATATTCTTCTAATTCATTTTTCGATGTCCAACATGTTCCATAAATTCTTTGTAACATTTCATTTTTTGAATCACCTCTCCAATAAGCGCCAGAAACTTTTATTAGTTTAAAAGCTTTTCCAATTTTTCCTGTAGATGATAAATGGGGTCCTCGGCATAAGTCACTCCAATTTCCATGGCTATAAACTGATACTTCTTCTCCAGCTGGAATACTTTCTATAATTTCTGCTTTATATTTTTCACCAATTTTTTTAAAATGTTTTATTGCATCCCCTCTTTTCCAAACATGCCTAGAAGTCTTATCGTCTCTATCTACGATTTCTTGCATCTTTTTTTCAATTTTAATTAAATCATCTTTTGTAAATGATTCTTTTCTAGCAAAGTCATAATAAAAGCCGTTTTCTATTACTGGACCAATTGTAACTTGAGTATCCGGATATAACTCTTGAACAGCCATTGCTAGAATATGAGCCGCATCATGACGTAAAACTTCTATTCCTTCTTTGTCTTTAGATGTAATAATTTTTATTTTTGAATCTTTTTTAATTTCAAAACTTAAATCTTTAAGCTCTCCATTCACTGACATAATAAGAGCTTCTTTTTCAAGAGACTTGCTAATTTGTTTTACAAGCTCAAACCCATTGATAGATTTTTCAAAAGATATTTTTTTTCCGTCTAAAAGTTGAATATTTGGCATTGTTTTCTTTATTTAAGTAGTTTCTTGTATTCTGTAAAGGTAGTTTGGCACATTTGGTCAACATTATATTTTGTTTCTACATTTTTTCTTCCAACTTCTCCCATTAAACTTACTAATTCTTTGTCCATTTTAATGATTTTATTTATAGCCTTAGCTAATTCTTTTGGATCGTTAAATTTATACAATAAACCTGATTTACCATTTAATACTGTTTCTCTAGACCCTCCAATATCACTTGCAACAATTGGCTTATTCATAGCTTGAGCTTCAACAGCTACTCGACCAAAAGCC
>SYDM01000039.1 GCA_005801485.1 Rickettsiales bacterium | reverse complement strand
TTACTTATTTCTTTACCAGGAGGAGATGGAATGAGTACTCAAACAGGCTTTGGTGCTGCAGGTAGAAATCATTGGCATAACAAAATATTTATAGATTTAACTGACGCCAATAAGTCTATGGGTATTTTTGATTTTGTTTTAGTGTCAAGTCCTTACCATCTTGGATATGGGCCAACGAGTCAGGGATCTCTTCTTAGAGCTAGTAATGACCACATGCAAAGAATTGAAAGTGTAATTTTATTTTATAAAAATAAAACAAAATTACCAATTATTTTAATGGGACATAGCAGAGGAGGATTGAGTGTGATGGAGTTTGTAAATTATGTCATAAAAAATAATAAAAACGAACTTTTACAAGGTATAATTATGAGCGGAGCTAATGAGGGTGGCAATATGTGGCTAAAAAATTTGAATATTCCAACTTTTTTTTTACACCATAAAAACGATACTTGTAATATCACTCCATTTTCTGAAGCTGAACGTGCGCACAAAAGATTATCTAAAAAAAATGAATCTTCAACTGTGCTTATGGTCATTGAAGGAGGACAAAATACTGGAGACGGTTGTAATGATAATTTCCATATGTTTAGGGGTGCTGATGAAGAAGTTAGAACAAAACTTCAATTAGAATTTAATAAAATCAATTTTAAGTAAGTTAACCTTATTTAAGCAGATTATATCTCCACAAGTATTTTAAATTTACTATCCTGAAGCTATTTATCTTTTAAAAACTTTTTGGAACATTTTTTATTAAATGTTATCCCAAAAATATTTAGCTAAATTATTTCCAGTTAAATGATAATACGTTGCAAGTCCAGTGGGACTTGTAACATTTATATCTCCGATTAATTGACCGTGCACAAAGTCAATTCCAGCAAAATAAATATTATTTTTTTTTAATAGAACTGCTGTTTCATTACTAATTTTAATCTCTTTGTTCGTAAGCTTATTAATTTTAGCAATAGCTCCTTTGCTTATATTAGATAAAATGCTTCCTTGTTTTGGCACTCTTGAAATCGATCCTTTAATTTTGCCATTTATGATAAATACTCTTCGGTCACCATTAGAAATTTGAGGTAGGAATTTTTGAAAAATTACGTGATTATGTTTATTTAAATATTTATTAATAATTTTACTATTAAAACTTTTTAGTAAAATCACTTCATTTCCGCTATAGCCGTTAATAGGTTTTATAATTACTTTTTTATATTTTCTAAAAAATTTTTTAATTTCATTTATATTTTCACTTATCAGAGTTGGAGGCATATATTTTATCATTTGCATAGAAAAAAGTTTTTCAGGCACTTCTCTAATCGCTTTTGGATGATTTATGATTTTAACTTTTTTAGCTATTTGCTCCAAAATAAAAGTAGTATTAATATACTGCTGGTTAAATGGAGGTTCATTTCTTATCAATAAGACCTTTGCTTTGGATAGATTAAGATTTAATTTTTTAGTAATTTTATAAAATTTTTTTGCATTTTCATAAAAAGTTAATTGAGAACATGCTGCGATAATTTTTCCATCTAAAAAACTTAAGCTATGTGGCTCGTAATAATATATTTGATAACCTCTTTTTTGTGCCTCTAAGGCTAAAAACAAAGTTGTATCGGTTTCTATGTTTATTTTTTTTAAACTAGAGCCCTGAATAGCTAAAATCTTCTTTAACATTATTTAAAAAATCTAAGTTCCCTTGTTTATTAAATTGCTCCAATAGTAACTGAGCTCTATTAGTTTTTCTATTAATGATTTCCTCTAAATACTTAAGATATATCGTTTCGTCTTTACCGTTTGAATTTAACTCCTTTCTTTTAGTCAAGCCTGATTTTGCTATGTCTAAAAATATCTTTCCCCATTGATGCAGTTTTTTTCCTCTTAATTCGGTATCTAGTGCTTTTTTAGGAGATTGTAAATAAGCCTCCAGAACTTCATTTTTTTTCCAAGATTTAATAATATCAAAAGTTTCATCTAACGCTCCGTAAATGAGTCCTGTAAAAAAAGCTGGCCCATTACATATGCAACCCCAGTCGCATGTGTCTAGAGATCTAACTTCTATAATTTGTTTTAATCTTACTTCAGTAAAAATAGTTGCTAGATGCGTTTCAAAATCTTTTATGGTCGCCTTTATTCCTTTAAGTGGTGAAAAATTCCCCTCCATAAAATCTTTAAAAGTTTGTCCATTGGGTTTGATATATTTTCCTTCGTGAATAACAAAAAGTAATGAATAATTTATGGCATGATCAAAATACTTTTCAAAATTTAAACTTTCAAAAGTAATTGGCATAATCCCACCCCGCGCAGTTTTTTGCCAAACTTTATTTCGATATGAAAGATAGCCCGTAAAATTTCTACTGGCAAAAGGTGAATTTGCAAAAAGCGCAATAGCTAGTGGTGCTAAATAATTTCCAACTTTAAATTTTTTTTCAAAGTCTTTTTCTGAAGTGTAATCATAATTAATTTGAATGCCTGACGTCTGGTACATCATTTCCAAACTTAACTCTCCACCTTTTGGCATCTCTTTGGTCATAATTCGATAACGCTCTTTAGGGTTTTGAGGGACTTTATTTAAAGGGTTAAATGGATCAAATCCTATCGACGCTGT
>SYDM01000038.1 GCA_005801485.1 Rickettsiales bacterium | reverse complement strand
ATTTTTATTTCTTTTTTCTTTTAATCTTTTTAATTTAGATAAAATTAAAAATATTTTAAACTTTAAAGAAAATATTAATATTTTAGTTAATGCTCCAAAAGAGGGATTTCTTACAAAGGATTATATAAATTTAATTATTACATACCAAAGATTATTATTAGAAAACAATCAAGACTGTGTTCAAATTTTTACAGATGAAATAGCTATACCTTATTTAGTCTCAAAAAAAACTTGCACAAAATACTATGCTATGATTACAGCTACACCCAAAGAAATACAAATAAATTTCATTGAAGAATTACGTACTTCAAGACCAAAAATAATATTATTTAAATCAAATAAATTTGAGTTTAATTCTATAGAAGAAAGATTGAAACTTGTTAGTAATTTTATAAGAGAAAATTATAATTTATATTATGAATTTAATGATTGGATTTTTTACAAGTTAAGTTATTCGTATTAAATTAACTTAATTAATGTATTTAACTTTATAAAGTTTTATTAATAAAATTAGTATTTTTTACACATCAGTTGCTTTATTAATTTACCTATTTAGGTATTAACATGTTAATTAAAGTCAAAACAATTAAAACTCAATAATATTTAAATATTTTTTCTTAATATATGATTGATGTGATGGCAAACTATAGCAACAGTATTTGATATATTTAAGCTTTCAACATTTTTGCTAATACTTACTTTAAATTGAAAATCTGAATGTTTTAAAGTTTGATGTTTTAGGCCAAAACCTTCAGATCCAAACAATAAAACATTCCTTCCTTCCCATTTGTGCTCTGTAAAATCTTTTTTTCCAGAAATATCAAAAGCACTTATCCAAAAATTTTGTGATTTCAAATATTTAAGTGATGTATTAATATTAGATTCCTTAAAGATTTTAACGTGTTCGGCACCACCACTTGCGCTTCTGTAAAGTAATTTACTTTTTGAGGGGAAAGATCTATCATTAACTATTATTCCATCAATATTAAATGAATCGGCAGATCTTATAATAGATCCAATATTTCTAGGATCCGTCACTTCTTCTAGAGCTAAAAAATTTATATATTTTTTGTCTATTGTTTTTATAAAATCTTTTAATGTCGGTTCTTCTAACTGTTCAACTTCTGCAACAAGTCCTTGATGAGCAATTTCATCTTTACCACAAATATTGTCTAACTCTCTTCTAGATTTATAAAAAACATGAATATTTTTAAATAAATTTAAAGATTGATTTTCACGATTTAAATTTTTTTGAGCATCTTCAGTGACAAAGACTTTTTCAATCTTTCTTTTTGGGTTTTTTAAAGCTTCAACAACAGCATGTTTACCTACAATTAAAAAAGTCGTTTTTTTCATATCTTTTAGGCTAATTTTGTAAATAACTAGCATATTTTAACGTAAAATGATTTATTGCATTTAAATAGTAAGACGCTTATAAAACGTTTGTTTTTAAATACTTTTTAAGTTATTGGGTATCCCAATTTTATTACTAAGGAGGGGTACCAAAGCGGTCAAATGGGGCGGGCTGTAAACCCGTTGCCTTCGGGCTTCGAAAGTTCGAATCTTTCCCCCTCCACCAAGCTTAAAGTTGTATTTAATGATATAAGGAGTTAAAAAGTTTGGTTTCGTGGGTGTAGTTCAATGGTAGAACGCTAGCCTTCCAAGCTGGATGTAAGGGTTCGATTCCCTTTACCCGCTCCAAAAAATTTTAAGTTAATTTAAAAAAAATAAGGAAAAAAATGTCAAAAGAAAAGTTTGTACGAAATAAACCACATTGTAATATTGGAACAATCGGACATGTGGATCACGGTAAAACTACTTTAACTGCAGCGATTACAAAAGTACTTTCTCTAACCGGAGGAGCAAAATATATTGCATATGATCAAATTGATAAAGCGCCCGAAGAAAGAGAAAGAGGTATTACAATTTCTACTGCACACGTTGAGTACGAAACTGCAAATAGACATTATGCACACGTTGACTGTCCAGGTCATGCCGACTATGTAAAAAATATGATTACAGGAGCAGCCCAAATGGACGGAGCAATTTTGGTTGTAAATGCAGCCGATGGTCCTATGCCGCAAACTAGAGAACATATTCTTTTAGCTCGTCAAGTTGGTGTTCCTTCAATTGTAGTATTTTTAAATAAAATTGACACAGTTAAAGACAAAGAACTTTTAGATTTAGTTGAAGAAGAAATCAGAGAACTTTTAACTGCTTATAAATATCCAGGAGATAAAACTCCAATCGTAAAAGGTTCAGCTTTAAGTGCCGTTGAAGGTAAAAATGATGAGATTGGAAAAAATGCAATTTTAGAATTAATGAAAGCAGTTGATACTTTTATTCCTCAACCTCACAGGGCAAAAGATAAACCCTTCTTAATGCCAGTAGAAGATGTTTTCTCAATTTCTGGAAGAGGAACAGTTGTAACTGGAAGAGTAGAGTCCGGTGTAATTAAAATAGGTGAAGAAATTGAAATTGTTGGAATTAGAGAAACTAAAAAATCAGTTTGTACTGGTGTTGAGATGTTTAGAAAACTTCTTGATAGCGGTGAAGCTGGAGATAATATCGGTGTTCTTTTAAGAGGTATTGAAAGAGAAGACGTCGAAAGAGGTCAAGTTCTTTGTAAGGCTGGATCTGTAACTCCTCATACTGAATTTGAAGCTCAAGCTTATATTTTAAAAAAAGAAGAGGGCGGAAGACACACTCCTTTCTTTACTAATTATAGACCACAGTTTTATTTTAGAACAACAGATGTTACCGGTGAAGTGATATTACCACAAGGAGTTGAAATGGTTGTGCCAGGTGATGACGGTAAATTTACTGTTAAATTAATTACTCCTATTGCGATGAGTGAAAAATTAAATTTTGCTATTCGTGAAGGTGGAAAAACTGTTGGAGCAGGAGTAGTAACTAAAATTTTAAAATAAACGTTTAGGAGCGTAGTTCAATTGATAGAGCGCCGGTCTCCAAAACCGGAGGTTGTGGGTTCGAGTCCCTCCGCTCCTGCCAAAAACTATAAATAAAATATGAAAAATCCTTTAAAATTTGTTCAGGAAGTTAAGCAGGAAGCTTTTAGAATTTCTTGGCCAACAAAAAAAGACACTTTAACAGGCGGGCTAATGGTTTTTGGTCTAGCTGCTATTGCAGCAATTTTTTTTCTAATTTTAGATCAACTTTTAATAACATTACTTAATTTAGTTATTACAATAAGTTTTTAAATATGAATTGGTATATTGTTCAAGCATATTCAGGGTTTGAAAAAAAAGTAGTAGAATCTATAAAAGATACTTTAATTAAAGCTAAACTAGATTCACATTTAGGTGAAATTCTTGTGCCCTCACAAGAAGTAACTGAGGTCAAAAAAGGAAAAAGAACTAAGAAGCAAAAAAAATATTTTCCAGGGTACATTTTAGTACAACTTGATTTGAATAAAGAGGTTATTCATACAATTAAAAATATTCAAAAAGTTAGTGGTTTTTTAGGATCAGGAGATAAACCTACCCCTATTTCTGACCAAGAAATAAAAAGAATTTTAGGGTCCGTTTCAGAAAGTGCAATTAATCAAAAAAGTGGTATAAGTTTTGAAATTGGTGAAAAAGTAAAAGTATGCGATGGTCCTTTTGCTTCTTTTAATGGTTTAGTTGAAGAAATAGATGAAGATAAGTCCAGACTTAAAGTTTCAGTTTCTATTTTTGGCAGGGCCACACCGGTTGATTTAGATTATAACCAAGTAGAAAAAAATTAATATGGCAAAAGAAATAGCAGGTTTAATAAAATTACAAATTAAGGGAGGGCAAGCTAATCCAGCTCCTCCTGTAGGACCCGCACTAGGCCAGCGTGGTGTTAATATTATGGAATTTTGTAAAGCTTTTAATGAAAAAACAAAATCAATGATGGGTCAACCAATCCCTGTTGTGATCACAGTATATAAAGATAAAAAATTTGATTTTATTATCAAAACACCACCTGCTTCTCATTTCATAAAAGAAGCGGCAAAACTAAAAAGTGGTTCCAAAGAACCAGGACGAGTTATAGTTGGCTCTATTACAATGAAACAGGTAGAAGAAATCGCAAAAGCAAAAATGAAAGATTTAAATGCATTCGATCTTAAAGAGGCAACAAAGATTATTTCTGGCTCAGCAAGATCAATGGGTATTGAGGTAAAAGGCTGATGAAAAAAAAGTCAAAAAGATTTAAAGAAATTTTAAAAAATTCTAAAGATTTTAAATCTAAAGATTTAAAAGAAATTTTAGAATTTATTAAAAAAAATTCTACTGCAAAATTTGATGAGTCGATTGACGTTTCTTTACGTATTGGACTTAAACAATCTAAAGGTGGAGATTTTAATTTAAGAACGGTTACTCAACTGCCGAATGGAATAGGTAAAAAGATTAAAGTTGCAGTTTTATGTGAGCCTGAAAAAAATGAAGAAGCAAAAAAAAGCGGGGCTGATATATTTGGTTCAGAAGATTTACTTGAAAAAATTGCAGCAGGAAAATTTGATTTTGATAAATTAATTTGTACTCCTGGCATGATGAGTAAAATCGGTAAACATGGTAAAGTTTTAGGTCCAAAGGGTTTAATGCCAAATCCTAAACTTGGAACCGTTTCAACAGATATAAAAAAATCAGTTAATGATATCAAAACCGGCTTAGTTGAGATTAAACATGATAAAGACGGAAATATCGGAGCTCCAATAGGAAGAAAAAGTTTTTCAACTGAAAATTTAATTAGTAATTTCAGACACTTTGTAGATTTTATAAAAAAAGAAAAATCCGATACAATAAAAGGTGATTTTATTAAAAATATATTTATTACATCTTCAATGGGAACTTCGATAAAAGTTAATAGTAAAGGTATTTAGTTATGATGAACAAAGAAACAAAGAAAAACTATATCGAAGAAATGAAGAAAGTATTTTCTACCAACGAATCTGTTATGATAACCCATTACCAAGGTTTAAATGTTGTTGAATTGGACAAACTAAGAAAAGAACTAAGAGAAAATGGAATTATTTTTAAGATTACAAAAAATAGAATTACAAAATTAGCAGTAAAAGAAACACAACTAAAAGAACTTGAAAAATTTTTCTCTGGACCAACGGCAACTGCAATTTCCTCAGATCCATTCCTGTCAGCTCGAATCTTAACTAAATTTGCTAAAAGCAACGATAAATTGAAAATTATTGCCGGTTTTATGGAAGGTAAAGTTATTGACCAGGCAGAAGTTGCAAAAATAGCTAGTTTACCCACATTACAAGAAGCTAGAGCCAAAATAGTCTTTGTATTAAATGCCTCAGCCCAAAAATTAATAGCTATTTTACTTGCACAGAGTAAAAAAATAGCTAATTTAACGCCCGCAGAAGAAATTAAAAAATAATTCTTAATATTTAAGCATGCCAGATTTAAATAAAATTATTGAAGATTTGTCAAAACTGACTGTTGTAGAAGCAGCAGAACTATCAAAACAACTTGAAGAAAAATGGGGTGTAACAGCAGCTGTTCCTGTCGCAGCCGTAGTAGCAGGAGGCGCTACACCTGGAGAAGAAAAATCTGAATTTATAGTTTTCTTAGCTTCTGCTGGAGATAAAAAAATTAACGTTATAAAAGAAATTAGAGCAATAACTGGCTTAGGATTAAAAGAAGCAAAAGATTTAGTAGAAGCTGCACCTAAAGAAGTTAAAGCTGGAGTTGCCAAAAAGGACGCAGAAGAAATGAAAGCGAAACTTGAAGCAGCTGGTGCAAAAGTAGAATTAAAGTAAATAAGAAATTAGTTACATTTTATTAAAGTTTTAAAACTTTAATAAAATTTTAGATTATTAATGGATTTATCTTTT
>SYDM01000037.1 GCA_005801485.1 Rickettsiales bacterium | reverse complement strand
TTTTTGCAGATATTATAATAACTTGATTTGGTAATATTAGAATTAAGTTAAATACTTCTTCGACTAACCCAGTTGCCCCAGAAACCACTTTCAACTTGGTTTTGTAATTCAAACATAGATAATTTTTTAAATCTTCTATTTTTAACTTTAATTTTTATTTTTTTTTTTTTATTCATTGATTGTATGAACTGTAATTTAAATACTAATCATGACAAATATATGACTTAAATATAATCTTTTTAAGAACATATATTTTTTAAATTAAGAAAACTTAATAAAATTTTTAATTAACTAGCTTTTCTTTTTTTTCTCTCTTGATCTAATAAATTCGTCAAAGCATCAACCATAAAGTCACTAGCTCTAAAAATTTCATTCGTTTGGAAATCATGTGAACCATGTTTTTCGGAATTAGTCTTATCCTCTATCACTATACCTTCGGTAGGAGAATTATTTTTAATATAAATAAGTATTAACCAGTCATCATCGACTGCTTCGTCCCATTTAATAAATATTTCACCTGTTTCAAATCTTCTGTCAATGACTCTTAGTATGTTCAAGTATTTGGGTATATATCTCTTATTAAGCTGAAAACATAAACTGTGGGCAGATCTATAAAAACTTTCTAAAGCAAATTCAATTTTTTGTCTTTCAAGATTGTAATGTCTTTCCTTCTCTAATAAAGTAGAACGATCTTCACCTTCTTCAACTTTTATACCAAGTTGCTTAACTCGCTCCCTGATTTTTTGATCACGAAGAGCCTGGTATTTTTGTTTTATTTTTTCTATTCTTTCTTGAACTTCGACGTAAGATTCTCGTTCTTGGCTCAGTACAAATTTTTCTAAATTTTTTATTTCTAATTCTTCTCGTTTTCTAAATTGTTCTATTTTCTTCTCTAGACGAATTTGTTCTAAGAATTTTCTTTGTTTTTCTGATTGTTCCTTACGAACTTCTGCTTGTTCTAGTCGAATAAATCTTTGCAATTCTTTTTTTCTTTCTCTTACAAATGCAAATTGTTCCTTAAGCTCTCTTTCTTTTTCTTTTTTCTCTAATTCTTTTTCCATTTTTGCTTTTTTAATATTTTCAATTTTTTCTATCTCCATTAATTTTATTTTAAGTTGTTTCTTTCTTTCTCTTTCTTCAGATAGAATAATTTTAAAATTGTCTATGGTATAAGCGATAGATTGAAAAAAACTTAAAAAAAATTTATCTAAACTAAAATTGATATTAAATTTAAGCTTGTCTTGAATTCTTAATATTTTAAGTATTACTTTTTTAGTTTTACCGCTAATTTTAACTTTTTTTTTCTGGGCTTTTTCATTAAACTTAGATTTATATTTAATTCTTGCCTTAACAATTTTTGATTTGTAAGATTTTTTATTTTTTCTTACTTTATTTTTTAACTTTTTATTTTTTTTGTTTCTTAAAAATTTTTTTTTCTTAAAAAAAGTTTTTTTGGCTATTTTTTTTTTCTTTTTTTTCATTCTTAAGATTTAATTAATAACAGTAAGTTATCTATAAATATAGTCTCTAGTAGAAGGAACTGTGTCTAATTCTTTTGATAGTTGAATTTGATAAACTACTTGATCTCCATATTTAAAAGCCGACTCACATGAGGTAAGATAAAATTCGTACATTCTAAAAAATTTTTCATCAAACATTTTTAAAACTTTTGCTTTGTTTTGAATAAATCTTTCTTTCCAATGTCTTAACGTTTGTGCATAATGAATTTTTAAAACTTCAAGATCAGATATAATTAATCCAGATTTTTCAATAGGTCCTGCAATTTCACTAAGGCTGGGTGTATAGCCTCCTGGAAAAATATATTTGGTAATCCAAGGCTGCGGATCTCTGGGCGCATCCACACTGCCTATAGTGTGCAAAAGCGCTACGCCTTCATTGTTTAGTATATTTGCGATTTTTTTAAAAAATAAATTATAAAATTTTCTACCCACATGCTCGAACATACCAACAGAAACTATCCTGTCATATTTCTCCTTAATTTCTCTATAATCTATTAACTTTATTTCTACTTGGTTGGTTAAATTAAGCTCTTTAACTTTATTAATCGCAAATTTATGCTGATTCTCAGAAAGAGTAATTCCAGTTACATGACACTTATGTTGTTTAGCTATTTCAATAGTTAAATAGCCCCATCCACAACCGATATCTAAAACTTTTTGGTTCGTTCTAATATCTAATTTTTTAACTATATGATTTATTTTATTAATTTGAGCTTGCTCTAAAGTGTCTTTTTCACTTTTAAAATAACCACAGGAATATTGTTTAAGAGAATCTAAAAATAAAAAATATAAATCATCTGAAACATCATAATGATGCGCAATATTTACTTTAGATTTTTTTATAAAATTAAAATTAGTTAAAAATCGAAATGATCCTTGTAATGAATTTATTATTCGATTAAATTTATTTATTTTAGTTCTACCAATATTTTCTATAGCTAAGTATAAAAATTCAGATAGTGTTCCTTTGACGAAATATAAAGTTCCTTCCGTATAAGCCTCACCAAAATACAAATCAGGATATAAATATAATTTATAGTGTAAAGACTTATCTTTTAATTTTATTTCAATTGGATCATTTTTATCTGGTTGACCAATTATATATTTTTGACCATCAGCATTTTCTAATAGAAAGCCACCTTTTTTAAAAAGTTTATTTAAAAATCGAGCTAATAGCATTTTTAAGCTGCAATATTTTTTGAGTTTATAAAATCTAATTTTTTTAATTGATTTAACAATTCTTCATTGGACTTAGAATCAAGCAAAGTTAGAGGAGGTAAAATATTTTGATATTTTTTATTATCAATTGACAAAAATGAATGAAGTGCAGGAATAAGCTGGTATTGATCAAATATCTTTCTAACTTTAATAAGTTTTTCATTCATAATTTGTTGTTTTTTATTTTCAAAATCATCAAAAACTTTTCTTGCTAAAGAATGGGTGACGTTAGTTACAGCTGATATGCATCCGCTACAACCAAGTTCTAATCCTTTTAATAATTTTTCTTCTGAACCAGGAAACATTTTGAAATTAGGAATTTTTAAATTCTCAAAAAGATTGTAACTTGAGTCCTTGCAGCCAATAATTTGTTTCGGAAAAGCTTTTACTAGATTTGTTACAGCATCAGCACTAAACAAATATCCACTTAGCTTTTCAAAATTATAAAGAATTATTTTAACTTTAGGAACTTGGGCAATAATTTCTGCATAAAAATTATAAATTCCTTTGTCGGTATTACCTTTATAATAGGCAGGAGGCATAATTAGAAAGGTTTGATAACCAAACTCAATGCAATAACGAATGAGGTCTAAATTATCTTTTAAAGAATTAACTCCTGTTCCAAAGTAAAACTGATCTTTAAACTTGCTGGTTGCTGATTTGGATATGAGATCTTTTTTTTCTGAAATAGATATTAATTGACTCTGCCCCGTGGACCCAAAAAAAAATACACCATGTAATCCCTTTTTAATAGCTGACTCTGCATGATTAATGGTTGCGTTTATATCTAGTGATTTATCATTGTTAAGTAAGCTTAGACTTGCAGCATAAACTCCATTTTTAATCATAGTTTTAACAATTTTTTTTACTAGGTTATATTAATACAAATTAACAAATATGAAAGTTCTAGTTGTTCAACAAAGAATGGGGATCGGAGATATGGTTATTTTCATTCCTTATATCCACGCCTTATCAAAAAAATTTCAATCTAAAGTTTCTCTATTAGTCAAAAAAAACTCAAAAGCAGAAGATCTATACGCAGATGATGGGCACGTTGGAGAAATAATTATTTTAGATATAAATAAAAATAATTCTGGAAGACATAATGGTTGGATGGGTTTTTTAAAACTAATTAAAGAAATTAAAGAGAAAAAATTTGATAAAGTTTTTATTTTTAATGGCTCGATAAGATTTTTATTTCTTGCAAAATTAGCTGGCATAAAATCTATTAATCAATACCCATTATTTATTAAAAAAGATAATATTGTACAAACAGCTAAAAAATTTACTGAACAATTTGTAGAAAAAGTCTCTACCCAGCCTTTTTTGTATCTTGATCAAAAAAAAATAGAAAAAGCTAAAACCAAATATGAATTTAATAATGATTTTAAACATATTTGTCTTGGTTTTTCAGCAAGTGGTCCAAGTAAACGATGGCCTATAGAAAAATATATTAAGCTTGCAGAAGATCTAAATAAAAATAAACCATGTAAATTCTATTTAGCAGGTGGCCAAAATGATGAAGAATTATTTAAGAAATTTTTAAGTTCATCAATAGCAAATAATTGTATTTCTTTTAAAGATCTATCTATTTCAGAAACCTTGCCAATTATAAAAAATAGTGACATGTATATTGGAAATGATACTGGCTGGCTTCATATTGCTTCTGCTTTAAATAAAAAATGTGTTGCGTTATTCATGGATAGCCCAGTTCAATCATATGGAAAATATTCCAAAAATATTTCTGTCATTGTTCCCGAGGGAGAGACAGAGGAAACAACAACCCACAATACTTATGGGAAGGATAGAATAAGTTTTGAAAAAGTTTTAGATAAATCTCTAGAACTTTTAAATTAATTAAAATCTTCTTTTAAAATCCTGTCTCTAGCTTCATTCACTAATTGACTTAGTCTTTCTGTGTTCACGTCTCTATTCATATCGGGGTGAATTTTTTTTTGTAATTTAGTTGAAGATTTTATCACCTCATCTTTTGTACAACCTTTTTTTAAACCTAAAATTTTATATGACTCATCTATTGTGATACTGCTATTTACTCGTGTGCCAGTACTAGAACCAGGACCATAGGAAAATCTTCCAGTGCTTCTAAGATATTGAATAAGTCGCCACAACTGAAATATTTGAAAAGTTGTAAGACCTTTAATTTTTAAGAAATTTAAAAAAATTAAAATTAATGGAAGTGAAAATAAAAACCTGCCTGCGTAAGCTAAAAAAATTGCTAGGGCTAAAGATAAAATTAAAATAAATTTTCTTACTCTTTGTGCTATAGCTTTGCTGCTAGTTTTAACAAACCAAGTTAGTAAAAAGTAAACAAGGACAAATATGATAGTTCCAACTAAAAACAAATTCATATAATAATTTTTTCTTTAATGAATATACCAAAATTACGTAAACAACCGACTATAAAATCATGTCACGGTATAAGCTGGGAAGATGATTTTTCTTGGGTGCATCAAGAAAATATTCTTGAGGTTTTAAAAGATGGATCAAAACTTCTTCCTGAGGTAAAAAAATACTTAGATGAAGAAAATGATTATACTCAAAAACAATTAGAAGACACTAAGCCATTACAAAAGAAACTTTTTGAAGAGATTAAATCAAGAATAAAATTAGATGATGAAAGTTTACCTTATAAAGATAAAAATTATGAATATTGGACTAAAGTCACAAAAGAAGGAAATTATTCAAAAAAATTAAGGAAAAAAATTGGATATAATAAAGTTGAAACGTTTTGGGATGGAGATGTTGAGGCAAGTGGGAAGAAATTTTTTAGCACAGGTGATATTGCAGTCTCAAACAATGATGAATTACTAGCCTATTCAATAGATGACAAAGGAAGTGAGTATTTTACAATCTACATAAGAAGAATATCTGATAATAAAATTATAGAAGAGCCTATACCTGATACCGCGGGTGGAATTACATGGTCTTATGATGATCAATATTTTTTTTATTCCAAATTAGATAAACTCCATAGACCAAGACAAATCTTTAGACATAAGCTCGGCACAAGTATTAAAGAAGATATATTAATTTTTGAAGAAAAAGATGATCGTTTCACTTGTGGTATTAGTACAAGTTCTGACGAAAATTTTTATTTCATTTCAACTTCGGAACATACATCATCTGAAATTTATTATTTCAATAAAGATGAAAAAAAACCTGAACCAAAACTTGTTCTAAAAAGAAGAGAAGGGATTGAATATTCTCTTGATAGTTGGGGAGGATATTTTTGGATGCACACTAACCAAGATGCAAAAGACTTTAAAATTTTAAGATGCAAAAATGATGATCTTAACCATTGGGATGAATATATACCAGCAAAGGAGGAAGTTTTAATTGGTGGTTTTATTTTGCTAAATAATTGGATGGTTAGATCTGAAAGAGTTGATGCTCTCCCAAAATTATTTGTTAGAAATTTAAAAACAAACAAAGAAGAAGAATTAAAAATATCTGATGAAGAAATTATAAATCCGGGTATGAGTTTAGGGCAAAAAGATAAAAATACAGATATTGTAAGAATTAGCTATGAATCACCTAAAACACCAAATAGAACTTACGAATATAATTTAGCAACCAAAGAAAAAAAACTTCTTAAAGAATTAGAAATTCCATCTGGCTATCAGCGAGATGATTATGTTGTAAAACGGATAAATTGTTTAGCTCATGATGGAAGAAAAATTCCTATAACTATTACTCACCACAAAAATACAAAATTAGATGGATCAGCTAATCTTTTTTTATACGGCTACGGAAGTTATGGCCATACCATTTCTCCAAGCTTCTCTACTACTCGATTAAGTTTAATTAATAGAGATATTATTTGGGCGACTGCACATATTAGAGGCGGTATGGAGCGAGGTATGAAGTATTGGGAAGAAGGAAAAATGCTCAATAAGAAAAATACTTTTAAAGATTATATCTCATGTGCAAAATTTTTAATTGAAAAAAAATATACCGGTACGGGTAAAATTATTGGCTACGGAGGGAGTGCTGGTGGATTGTTGATGGGAGCTGTCGTTAACGAGGCTCCTGAATTATTTTTAGGAATGATAATGGCTGTTCCTTTTGTAGACAGTTTGACAACAAACTTGGATCACTCGCTGCCATTAACTGCAGGTGAATTTAATGAATTTGGTAACGCAAAAGAAAATATTGAACATTTTAAATATATTAAATCTTACTCTCCTTATCACAATATAAAAAAAATGGATTACCCGCATATTCTTATTACAACAAGCTTGTCGGATAATAGAGTTTTGTTTGATGAACCAACTAAGTTTACGGCTAAACTAAGAGACATGAAAACAGATAATAATTTATTACTTTTTAAATGTGAAATGGATGCTGGCCATGGTGGTAAATCTGGAAGAGACGCAGCAATAGAAGAAGTGGCTTTTGATTATGCTTTTGCTTTAAAAATCACAGAAAAATTAAACTCCTAAAATCTCAAACACAAAGTTATCCTTAGTACTTAGTAATTTAAATCTGCTATAAATATTATATTAGAATAATATAAGTTAAAATCTTGGTGTAAAATTTGAATTATAAATTTAGTTAAAATTCATGGTAAATATGAATTATATTTTAAAAGAATGAAAAGATTTTTTTATATTTTTTTTTTAAATTTAATAATTTTTATTTTTAGTAAAGTTTATGCTGAAACAATTCTAGTTGAAAGTATTAACCTAGACAATAAAACTCCAACAGAAACAAACTATTTTAAAGGAACACAATCTAAAGTATTACTTATTTCTTTACCAGGAGGAGATGGAATGAGTACTCAAACAGGCTTTGGTGCTGCAGGTAGAAATCATTGGCATAACAAAATATTTATAGATTTAACTGACGCCAATAAGTCTATGGGTATTTTTGATTTTGTTTTA
>SYDM01000001.1 GCA_005801485.1 Rickettsiales bacterium | reverse complement strand
TCTCTAGGATGGGTCGCTTATAAGTTTTTTCTAAATGAGCTCTGCCATGATCAATTAAATGCATGTAATTTACGCCTGATGGACATGTCGTCATACATGCGTAGCAAGATAAGCATCTATCAAGATGTTTAGCTATTTTTTCATTAGCCGGCTTATTGTTCTCTAGCATATCTTTAATCAGATAAATTCTTCCTCTAGGTCCATCAAGTTCATCGCCTAAAATTTGATAAGTTGGACATGTTGAATTGCACATTCCACAATGAACGCACTTTCGAACAATTTCTTCTGTGGATTTATTGTTTTTACTTTTTAATTGTTCTGGTGTGAATATTGTTTGCATTAAATTCCTGTATACATTTTTCCTGAATTTAAAATTCTTTTAGGATCGAAGCTTTTCTTAATTTTTTCAGATATCTTATATTTAACTTCATCTATCGTAAAAATATCAATTAAAGGCTTCAAACTTTCTTCTACTTTAATAATTGTCAAATAACCTCCTAAATTTTTTACCAAAGATCTAATTTCTTTCAAGGAATTTGAATTTGATTGATCTATCTGTAGCCAAATTAAACTTCCTCCCCAATCTATACAATACCTAACATTATAAGATTTAAGCTTATTCATTAATTCAAATACTTCGCTCGCGGGAGCAATGACTCTGAGTAGATTGCTTTTTAAGTTTGTAAACACTTTTAAGCACCTTGTATTCTCCCAAAAAATATTCGACTGGGAAGAATCTAAAATTGAAACTTCTTTACTACCCACATTTAATTCTTTTATTAATTTGTTAATTCTTTCATCTACAGATAATTTTGAACCTTCTATTCTTATTGCTGTAATAGGGCCTTCTGTTGTTAAATCATTAAATATAAATTGATTACGAAAATACTCTGGATAGAACACTCCTCCCGATGGATCGGTGGATGATCCCAAAGCAGTATTTAAATATTCTAGACCTTTTTTTAAATGAGGATTTTCTATAATTAGAGTTTTTGTCAAATCAGCTTTTGGCAAAACCTTAACTGATATTTCTGTAAAAACACTCAAGGTGCCAAAAGAACCCGTTATAATTTTACTTAAATCATAGCCTGTAACATTTTTAACAACTGTTCCGCCTGATTTTATTATTTCACCTTTTCCATTTACGCCTTTAAATCCTAAAATGTGATCTCGGGCACTACCAACTTTGAATCTTCTTGAACCAGAAAAATTACAAGAAAGTACACCTCCAATTGTTCCCTCATTCCTTTTGCCCTCGAAAAGATAACCAAAATCTATAGGCTCAAAAGCAAGTTGTTGATTTTTTTTTTCTAGTTCCTCTTTAATTGTTTTAATAGGTGTTCCAGATTTTACTTTTATGTACAATTCTTCTGGTTCATATTTAATGATTCCAGAATAATTAGAAAGATCTAAAGTTTTTTGTGACTGAAAATTTTTACCAATATTCTTTTTTGAACCTAAACCATTAATCTCAAGTGGAATATTTTTTTTATAACAATATCTAATTGAATCGGCTATTGCTTCTTCGGTATTTGGTTTTAGTATTGATGCACTAAAATCTTGGGATATCTGGAAATCTTGTTTTTCCTCCATGAACATGTACTCTTCCTTCCTCAGCGCATTTTCTTAAGATTGGATAAACTTTGCCAGGGTTAAGTAAAGAGTTTGGATCAAGAGCAATTTTAATATTAAGTTGTTGTTTAATGTCCGTATCATTAAATGCTTCACACATTAATTCTCTTTTTTCTATGCCAACTCCGTGTTCTCCTGTTAAGGCTCCACCAACTTTAACACAATACTTTAATATCTCTGCACCAAATTCTTCGGTTTTTCTTAATTGTTCTGGATCATTTGCATTAAACATAATAAGTGGGTGTAGATTTCCATCGCCAGCATGAAAAGCATTTGCGACAGGTAAATTATATTTAATTGAAAGTTTTTGAATTTCTTTTAAAACTTCTGCTAGTTTTCCTCTAGGTATAGAGCCATCCATGCACATATAATCTGGTGCTAAATCACCACAAGCTGGAAAAGCAGCTTTTCTACCCATCCAAAATTTTAATCTTTCTTCGTTTGACTTACTAATTTTTATACTCGAACATTTGTTTTTTTTTGCAATTTCTTCTACTCTTTTAATTAATTCTAAAACTTCAGAATCTGTGCCGTCCAACTCAACAATCATCGTAGCTTCTGCATCGACAGGGTAACCGGCTTTGGAATAATCATTAGTTGCTTTTGTCAAAGCTTTATCCATAATTTCCATGCCAGCAGGAATTATTCCTTTTGCAATAATTTCAGTTACACATTTTCCTGCATCTTCAATTGAAGAAAAACCAATCAGTGCAGCTTTTGCAACTTCAGGATTTTTTAAAATTTTAACCGTTACTTCTGTAATTACTCCAAGCAAACCTTCAGAACCAGTCATTAATCCAAGTAGATCGTAGCCTTCGGAGTCTAATGTTTTTCCTCCAAATCTTGTTACCGTTCCATCCATTAAAACAACTTGGATTCCTAATAAATTATTTGTAGTCGCACCATACTTTAAAGAATGAACTCCGCCAGAATTTTCAGCAACGTTACCACCAATCGAACAAGCTAGTTGACTTGATGGATCTGGAGCATAATAAAATTTTTGATCTTGTACGGCATGCGTAATGGCTAAATTAGTTACACAAGGTTGTGCCACAACACATTTATTTTTGTAATCAATTTCAAGTATCTTATTAAATTTTCCCATACTTAATAAAACACAATCAGCTAAAGGTAATGCCCCTCCTGAAAGGCCTGTTCCTGCTCCACGAGGCACAACTTTAATTTTATTTTCGTTACAATAATTTAATATTTGGCTTACCTGTTCTACGGTTTCTGGCAGAACTACAAGAAGCGGTGCCTGCTTGTATGCGGCTAATGCATCAGTTTCATAAGGTCTTATTTCGTCTTCATGAGAAAGGATATTGTCGATGTTAAGTATTCTGCTTAAATCGGCAATAATTTTATCTTTACTTGATAAAATTAACTGATCAACTTTAGGCATTTGAAGACTTGTCATATAATAAGTTTATAATTTTTAAGCTGTTTGGTCAAAAGGCAAAGATAGTTATCTAAGCATTTTTTTAATTTTTTCTAAAGCTTTTTGAATATTCTCTTTAGAAGCAGCAAAACTAAACCTAACATAATCAACTGAAGTTTTACCAAAAGCTGTTCCTGGAACGATTGCTACACCTGCTTCATGCATGCATTTTTTCGCAAACTCCGATCCGTTCATTCCCGTTCCTATTACTTTAGGATAAGCATAAAAAGCTCCTCCCGGCATGCTACATTCAACACCAGGTAGATCGTTTAGACCTTTATGAATTAATTTTCTTCTTTCATCAAATTTTTTCATCATTTCAAAAATTTGATCATCTGGTCCGTCCAAGGCAGCTATTCCAGCAAACTGAGAAGGTGCATTTACGCAGGACACGCTATTAATAATTAATCTATTTACATGCGGTACTAATTTTTCTGGCCAAACACTCCAGCCCATTCTCCATCCAGTCATTGAGTAAGCTTTGCTCCAACCATCTAGAACAATTAATCTATCTTGCAAATCAGGATAATTAAAAAACGTTGGCATTTCTTTACCGTCATAAATTTGTCTACTATAAATTTCATCACTAAGTATTACAACATGGGGATGTTTCTTAAGACCCTCAGCTAAAAAGTCTATAGCTGGTTTTTCTACAAAACTTCCTGTTGGATTATTGGGATTAATAAGCACTAACATTCTAGTTTTATCTGTAATTAAAGATAAAATTTTTTCTGGATCAAATTTTAAATCTTTATCTTTTGTAAGATCATAAGGAACGGCTTTTGCCCCTGAATAATTGATCATCGACTCATAAATCGGAAATCCTGGAGTAGGATGAATAATTTCAGCGCCCGGCTCTCCAAAAATTGAGATAGCAAAAAACATAGTAGGTTTTCCTCCAGGCATAATTAAAACTCTCTCTGGATCAACAACTTTATTGTAAAGTTTTTTAATTTTTCTAGTAACAGCTTGCCTACACTCTAAAATACCATTTGATAAAACATATCCATGATGTCCATCGTCTAATGCTTTCTTAGCAGCATCTACTATGTGTTTAGGGGTTTTAAAATCAGGCTGACCTAATCCAAGGTGAATCATTTCTTTTCCTTGGGCTTCAAGTTTTTTAGCTTCAGCTAACACGCTGAATGCTGACTCTGTACCTAATCTTTCTAAGTTTTTTGATAATTGCATTTTTTTTATTTCATGAAACTAACAGAATTTAAAATTATTAAAATAAAAATATTAGAACTATCTATATTATCTAAAGGCAATTTTGCTAGGATTAAGTTCTTTAATACTTTTACAGCCCATTAAAATCATGTCTCTTCTAATTTCATCTTTCATTCTTTGAAGAACTAACTCTACCCCTTCTTGTCCTCCTGCACTTAACGCAAATAAAAAACCTTTACCGAAACTGCAAGCTGTTGCTCCTAGTGCTAGAGCTTTTAAAACATGAGTTCCCCTTCTAATTCCACCGTCAACGATGATTTCTATTTTTCCACCGACAGCATCAACAATTGCAGGAAGTTGATCGAAAGGCGATCTTGATCCGTCTAATTGTCTGCCACCATGATTTGAGAGCATGATAGCAGATGCTCCTATATCAACTGCCTTCTTAGCATCCTTAACTGACATTAATCCTTTTATTGCAAAAGGACCTTTCCAACGCTTGATACAATACTCTGCATCCTTCCAGCTCATGGCTGGATCGTATTGCTCGTTGATATATTCCATTACACCTTTTGCTATGCTTGAACCATCTTTAGTAAAATGAGCAACATTTGCTAATTTAAATTTTTCATGAGTTAAATAATTAAAAGTCCATTTCGGATGCGCAGCAAAACTTATTAAACTTTTTAAAGTAAGTCTTGGTGGTGTTGTAAATCCGGTTCTGTGATCTCTTTCTCTATTGCCTGCAACAACTGTATCTACCGTTAGACATAAGCCCTTAAAACCAGCATTTTTACATCTATCGATTAAATTATCTGTAAGCGATTGATTTTTATGAATATAAAGTTGAAATAATTTTGGTCCACTTGAGATGTTCGCAATCTCTTCGATTGATGAAGTTGCCATAGTAGACATACTATAAAATGTTCCAAATTTTTCTGCTGCTCTTGCAGACGCTTTATCTCCATCGTGATGATAAAGTCTTTGCATTGCTGTGGGAGACAAAAATAAAGGTATATCAATTTTGTGTCCAAACACATTAACGGAGAGGTCCGGTTCTCCTACATTTGCTAAAATATTAGGAATTAAATCACACTTGGAGAAAGAATCTGTATTTCTTCTAAGAGTTGTTTCATCATCAGCTCCACCATCTATGTAATGAAAAATTGGAGCTGGTAAATTTTTTTTAGCTAATTTTTTAAAGTCTTCGATATTATAGCAATCTCTAAGTGACACTGCTATTTAAAACTTTTTAGAAAAAGTTATCGATTGATTGTCGGCACCTGGGTTTCTGTCTCCCCAATCATTATTTGAAATGTGGCTATAACTGTATCCAAGATTAGAATTTTTAAATAAATCTATCCCAATTTTTATTTCTGATTTAAATTCAAGTGCACTTCCTAAATTTTTACCATCACCCGCCTCATAATACCCAGGTGCAAAACTAGGTGATATTTTTATTGGGCCTAAATTATAGTCAGCTTCAACACCTGTATATAAATAAGCAGAACTTTTGCCTGTAACGAATGCTCCTGTGGTTGGTGAAAACCTCCCTATCCAAGTGTCTCTAAATAAATCTACATTCTTGTGTTCTATTCCAACTAAAGAGGTTTTGTGATTTTCTTTTTTTCCAGGTGCTTTTTCATCTTTGTGATCGAAAATGCCTGTATAAACTAAGATATTATCTGTTTTATCATTATCAAAAGTTATTTGCTTAAAGATATCACCTTTCTGGGTTGCTTTTGAATTAGCATTTTTAGAATTTTTATTTGAACCCCAAGGTTTAAAAAATTTCTCTTTTTCCGCCGATAATAAATGCGAATTTGTCAAAAATATAATCGCAAAAAGTAATATAATTAATTTTTTCATTTGATAAAAAATACAACGTTAATTAAAAAAAGTACACATTTCAATTGGTCTTATTATACTTGCTTTTTCGTATTATAAAAAAAATTACTAGACCGCCTATTACTAAAATTAAATAAGGCAAAAACCAAAGCAAAAAATTATTTTTACTTAAAGTGGGCTGGTACACAATCCACTCTCCATATTTACTAATTAAAAAATCATAGATTTCTTCTTTTGTTTTGCCAGCTTTAATTTGATCTTGCACGACTAATTTAAGCGTTGATGCAAAATCCGAATTTGAATCAGCTATAGATTGTCCTTGGCAAATTAAACATCTTAGATTTTTATAAATTTCAATTAACTCTGGATTGACTTCATTGGTATGAAGCGAAGAAAATAAAAAAAAATAAATAATTATAATTTTTCTCAATATCATTTAATTAAGTCTTGAATTTCTTGAAATTGATTTTGGTCTATGGGTCCTATAATTTTTTTTATTATAGTTAAATCTTTATTAATTAGTATTGATTCTGGTATGCCGTAAATACCAAAAAAAATTGAAGCTTTACCTTCTGAATCTTCAGCTACAAAATTGTAAGGGTCACCTAGCTCATTCAAAAAACTTAAAGCATTATTTTTTTTATCTTTAAAATTTATACCTAAAATATTAATTTTTTTATTTTGCTTGGATAATTTCATCAAATATGGATGTTCGAGTCTACAGGGGGCACACCATGAAGCAAAAAAATTAATTAAGGTGAATTCATTTTTTTTTAACATGTCATCTGAAACTAAATCATTATTATGAATAGATGAAAGTTGAAAACTACTTATTTTTTTTCCAATAAGATTTTTAGTACTATAATTATTATCTTTGTTTAATCCAAACCAAAAAACAGAAAGAAAAAATATTATAAAACTAAAAATAATAATTTTAAAAAAATTAATTTTCATTTTTTTTTATGATTAATTGTATCAAACCACCAAGAGCAATCATTATAGCAGAAACCCATATCCAAATCATAAATGGCTTTTCTTGAAATTTAATATTATAAAAATCGGACCTAGATACATTGCTCATGGTCAAATATAAATCAGAACTAATTTTTGATTTTATAGAAGCTTCATAAGTTAAAGTTTCAGGATTGGTATAAATTCTAATTTCAGGATTTAAATATTGAATATACTTTTTTTTAAGTTCAATGATTTTAAAATCACCTATTATTGATTTATAATTTTTATTTTCTTCTATTTTTATATTTTCAAAAACAAGTTCATAATTATTCAATTTTTTAGTCTCTCCTACTTTTAAATTAAAATCTGTTTCAATAGAATATTGATTATTAATTCCAGTAAAAAAAACAAGCATCCCAAAACCCAAATGAGAAATAATTCTTGGAAATTGAAATTTTTTTTTATTGGTTATTGAATTTTTTGCATCTAAAAAGGAGTGTAAAATTAAGAAAATAGCTGAAATTAAAATTAAATTTGAATAAATTCCGTAATTTTTAAAAAAGTAAAATAAAAATAAATTTATAATCACTGCTCCAACTAAAATATATAAAGTTTTATATAGTTTTTCTGTTTTTGAATTTATCCAGCCAAATTGTGGACCTAACGTCATTAAAAATAAAACAGGAATCACTAAAGGAATTATGACGATATTATAAAAAGGTGGTCCAACAGAAACTTTTGCACCAGTTAACACATCAAGAAAAATTGGATAAAGCGTTCCAATTAGAACAGTTGCTAAGAAAAAAACCATAAACCAATTATTAGCTAAAATAAATATTTCTTTGCTATTAGTATTAAAATTATAAAATTCTTTATTTCGTTTTTTAAAATAAATGATTAAAGAAGTAAAAATCATTAAAGATAAAAAGATAAGTATGAATAGCCCTCTTGAAGGATCGCTCGCAAAGGTATGTACGGAATTCAAAATTCCAGATCTGACTAAAAAAGTACCCGCCACACTTAAAATGAAAGTCAAAAGACAAAGTATGATAGCCCATTCATACAAAATATTTCTTTTCTCTAGAACAATAACGGTGTGCATCAAAGCAGTAATGGCAAACCAAGGAAGTAGAGAAGCATTTTCAACCGGATCCCAAAACCAAAAGCCTCCCCATCCTAATTCATAATATGCCCAGATAGACCCAACTGTTATTCCAAGTGTTTGAAATACCCATGAAATTTTAACCCAAGATTTTATTGATAAAGCAAATTGCTTACCGTTATAATTAGAAAGTATTGAAGATATCGCTGCTGAAAAATAAATCGAACACCCAACAAACCCTATATACAAAAGCGGGGGATGAATAGCTAATGCAGGATCTTGTAAGATTGGGTTTAAACCTAATCCTTCTGACGGCACTGGATAGATTAAACTAAACGGATTAGAATTTATTAATAAAAAAATTACAAATCCCAAAATTAAAAAGTTTTGAAAAATTAAAGTATATAATCTAAATTTTTTATCATGCTTGTGATTAAATATTAAGAATAGGTAAGAAAATAAAACTAAAATATTTATCCATAATAATAAGCTTCCTTCATGGTTTCCCCAAGTTCCTGCTATCTTATAAAAAAGTGGTTTGGCTGTATGAGAATTTTCATAAACATTAACAATGGAAAAATCTGAAGAGATAAATCCTGTAATTAATGTGAAAAAGCTGAGAATAGTAAAAGTTATCTGAAATAAACTTAAGCTATAAATGCTCTTATTTAAAGTTTGATTGTTAATTTCTATATCTAGGTAAGACTTGTAAATTATAAGCAAGCTAAGAACTAAAATAGAAAAAACTAAAATTGACCCAATATTACTTAGCATTATTTTCTATTATTTTTTTAATTTCAGGGGGCATATATTTTTCATCGTGTTTAGCTAATATTCTATTAGCTATAAAAAATTGTTTATCTTTAAGCTTGCCCTCAGCTACAACACCTTTGCCCTCGGCAAATAAATTAGGCACTGTACCAGAGTAACTAATTAAGATTTCATTTTGAAAATCGGTGATAATAAATTGAATATTATTTTTATTGATAATGATTGAATTTTTTTTTACCATTCCTCCAACGCGCATTGCTTTTTCTAGAACAATATCCTCCCTATTTTTGATTTCAGTTGGTGAAGAGAAGTATAAAATATTTTGGTTTAGAGACTTTAATATAAAGATAACAGCGACTGTAGAAATAAAAAAAATAAAAAATAAAAACAAAACTCGACTTTTTACTTTTTTAGTAAGCATTAAAAATGCTTTTAGTTTATCTTAGAGTTTGATGCTAATATTTGTTGTGCAATTTTAGAAGTTTTTAAAGCTTTCTTTTTTTCTTCTATTGATAAAGCTTCAAGTTCTATCAAAAACTCTTTTTCATATTTTCTTAAAGTTTTATTTGTTTTGTAATAAACAACAGCACAAGAAATAACTACAATAATAAATGATAGCCAGACGTAAAGTCCGTATCCGTTCATTGATATAAATTGATTTATCATATCCTTTTAATATTTTTTTTCTTTATTCTAATGATTTCTGTTTTGTATTTCATTAGAAAAATTAACGCAGCATAAAGCAAAAAAACAAATAACATTACCATTAATGGAAACAGCATGGTCGAGTGTATAGTACTTGATCCAGTAATTTTTATACTTGCAGGTTGATGAAGTGTAGACCACCATTCAACGGAATATTTGATGATAGATAAATTAATTGAGCCAAGAATAGCTATGATGGATGAAATTTTAATTATTAGTTGCTCTTCTTTAATTATCTTAAATACTAAAATATAAATTATGTAAAAAAACATTAAAACCAACATCGATGTTAACCTTGCATCCCAAGCCCACCATGTGCCCCAGGTTGGTTGTCCCCATAAAGAACCCGTTATAATAGCTAAACAAGTAAATAACAAACCAATCGGTGCGATGCTTTTATTAATAAAATAAAAATTTTTTATTTTAAAAATAAAATTTAAAACTGAAAGAAGAGTAATAAGAGAAAAACAAGCTAAGCCAAGCCATGCCGATGGAACATGCACATACATAATCCTGGCTGAGTCTCCTTGTATGTAGTCGGGCGGAGATAAAAATAAAGCAAAAGTTAAACCAATCACTAAAACTAAAAAAAATATTGAATTTATAAAATTAATTAGTTTTTGAATTAAAGAATATAAGTTACTAGATGAAAAAAAATTAAACATTTTAATCTTAATTATATTAGATATGATTTTAAGGGAAGATAGTTGTTTTGCCTAATTGAGAATTGGGAGGGAGATAGAGAAGTTAATTCCCAAATAGGCATTAACATTTAAAACATAGACAGAATCTGTGTTTTAGATTTGATCTAATATTGTTAGATTTGTGGCGGCTAAGATGTAATTAATGAGAAAGCTTGAAATAATTAGAACCTTTTTTACCAATAAAAATTTCATTGATTAATGGGTGCTTTACAGGCTGCTTAGAATTATCAATTAAAAGATTTTGCTCAGAAACATAAGCTTCATACGTTACATCATTGCTTTCAGCTAAGAGATGATAAAAGGGTTGATCTTTTCTAGGTCTTACGTCTTTTGGAATAGATTGATACCATTCCTCAGTATTATTAAACTCAAAATCTACATCGTAAATAACTCCGCGAAAATCAAAATGTCTATGTTTTACAATTGTTCCAATTGAAAACTTTGCAATGTTTGCAGCCATTGATTCTAAGATAATAACTTTTTAATAAAAATCAATATATAAATTTCTTTAAAAATAGATTTATGATAAAAATATAATGTGAATAAGTCGCTCTTAAAATTTATTACTGACTTTGGTCCTTTATTAATTTTCTTTACTGTTTATTATAAAAGTGGAAATAACTTAAGTGTTGCTATTCCTCCACTCATTATTGCAACATTAATTGCCGTCCTTATCAGTTATATAGTCGAAAAAAAAGTTCCTTATCTTCCTTTAGTTGGTGGAATTATAATATCGGTTTTTGGTGGGCTTACTTTATATTTTAATAATCCTATTTTTTTATATATGAAACCTACGATCATTAATATTATTTTTGCTATTATTTTATTTGTTGGTAGGGCTTTTTTTAACAAGAATTTGCTCAAATATTTTTTTCAAAATGCATTTCAAATTGATGAAATGGGTTGGGATAAATTAAATAGTAGATGGATGTTGTTTTTTATCTTTCTAGCTTTAGTTAATGAACTGGTTTGGAGAACACAAACAGAAGTTGTGTGGGTTAATTTTAAAGTTTGGGGAATACTGCCACTAACGTTTGTCTTTACTGCCTTACAAATACCAGTGATTAATAAACATAAGATATGAGAAATTTAAAATTAGTCGTTAATAACAACTATAAAAGCAATGAAAAAGAAATCTTTTTTGTAAAAAAAGAACTTCAAACAATCTTAAACTTGTATGGCAAAATGGTCTCTAATGGTACTTGGAAAGACTACGGTGTTTCTATTGGACCAAGAGAAATTTCTTTCGATATCTACCAACAAGCCTCTGAGAGACCAATTTATAGAATTCTAAAGAATCTAAAACCTGAAAATTATAATGAAAAATTTTATATCAAAGATAAACACGGAAATGTATTAGAGAAGTCTAATAATCTTTTAGGTCTTATAGAAAAAACTAGATGGAATAATTTAAAAGCTGTAAAATAATTATCTTCTTTGACCGAAAAGTCTTAAAAGCATTATAAACAAGTTAATGAAATCTAAATAAAGAGTTAAAGCTCCCATAACAGCTTTCTTGCCAATTAACTCGCCGCTATCGCTTTCTAAATACATATTTTTAATTTTTTGAGTATCATAAGCTGTTAAGCCTACAAAAATTAAAACACCTAAGATAGAAATTACAAAATACATCATAGGAGATTTCATAAATATATTAACGACTGAAGCAATTAGGATTCCAATTAAACCCATAATTAAAAATGATCCAAACTTAGTTAAATCGCTATTTGTCGTGTAACCGTAAATACTCATTAAACCAAAAGTACCGGCGGTTATGAAAAAAACTCTTGTAATTGAAGTTCCTGTATAAGCAACAAATATTGATGATAAAGATAATCCCATCAAAGCTGCAAATACCCAAAAAACTGATTGGGCTTTAGCCACATTCATTTTTGCTATTCCAAAACTCATATAAATAATAACTCCAAGCGGAGCTAACATAACGACCCAAGCTAAACCGGAATTATAAAGTGAGTTTCCAAAATTTGATAACACTAAAGGTTCTAAAGACTGAACCGCTAATTTAAAAGTTAGTAAAGCAACAAAACCTGTCAACAATAGTGCTGAGGCCATATAGTTGTAAACCTTCAACATATAAGAACGTAAACCCTGATCAATAATTGCTGCTGAAACTGAAGATCTACTTGTTGCGTTTTGTCTGTTTAATGCCATAGAACCAATATAATTATTTTTTTTAAAATTTCAATACCTACTTTACTTCAGCCTCTTTAATTCATAAAAAATATTACATTTTAATGTTATATTTTTATGAAATTTAAGAAACTTGGGGCTACAAATTTAAAAGTAAGCTCAATTTGTCTAGGAACTATGACTTGGGGGCAGCAAAACTCTCAAGCAGATGGATTTGCCCAAATGGACTATGCCTTAGAAAAAGGCATAAATTTTTTTGATACAGCTGAGCTTTATGCAACCCCGCCTATGGACCATTCTTACGGTAAAACTGAAGAGATTATTGGTAATTGGTTTTTAAAAAAAAAGAACAGAGATAAAATTATATTAGCCTCAAAAATTGCTGGCCCTGGCTTTAAATGGATAAGAGGTGGTGGAAACGAATACTACTCTGAAGGAATAGAAACTGCACTTGATAATAGTTTAAAAAGATTAAAAACAGACTACATCGATCTTTATCAGTTACATTGGCCAGAACGAAACACAAATTATTTTGGTAAATTAGATTACGTACATGACGAAAAAGAAAACAAATGGCATGCTTTTGATTCTGTTTTAAAATTATTAGAAAAATTTATTCAACAAGGAAAAATCAGACACATTGGTATTTCAAATGAAACTCCTTATGGATTTTCAAAATATTTAGAACAAGCTAAAGTCCAAAATTTACCAAGAATAGTTTCTGTTCAAAATCCATATAATTTTCTCAATAGAACTTATGAAGTGGGCATGTCTGAAATTTCTGTAAGAGATAATGTGGGTCTGCTTGCTTATTCACCTTTAGCTTTTGGTTATTTATCGGGTAAGTATAGAAATAATCAAATGCCT
>SYDM01000036.1 GCA_005801485.1 Rickettsiales bacterium | reverse complement strand
TTTATAACTATTTTTATTAAAAAAATCTTTTGCATCAAGTAAAAAATTTACTGGGACGATTTCATCTTTGTCCCCGTGCATTAACAATATATTTGGACGAGAATTGATGTTGTTCTTTAAATGATTTTCATCAATAATTTTGCCAGAATACCCTATTATTGAATTGATTTTATCTTTTCTTTTAATTCCGGTTTGTAAACTAATCATGCAACCCTGGCTAAAGCCCCCTATGGCAACTTTTTCACTTGAGAGATTATTATTTTTTATAACTTCATCTATTAAAGTGTTTAACTTAATTTCAGCTACTAAAGATTTTACAAGAACTTGGTCTTTAGTTTGGTCCATTAAATCAAACCATTGAAACCCTGCAGAGCTGACTGCGCACCTTTCAGGTGCGTCTGGACAAACAAATAATGTATCAGGTAAATAAGTTCTCCAATAACTTGCCAATAAAGAAATATCTTTCCCGTCACCGCCATAACCGTGACAAAGAATTACAGCATTTTTTGGTTTTTCCTTTGAATGAGGATTTAAAATAGTTGTGTTTAACGAATAGCTCATGATATTTAATTAATAATTATTTATGTCTAATTTTTTATTCAATTTTATAGGTTTTATTTTATTAGGTGCTGTTGCAATTGTTTTAGTGCTAGGTATTTATACTTTATTTAAAGGAGGTGACACCAGTAAAAAATATTCCAATAAACTAATGCAACTCCGGGTTCTTTTACAATTTATTGCAATTATAGTTTTGGTCCTTCTTGCTTATTTTTTTAAAAATTAAAGGTATTTTTTTAAAAGTTCAGTAAAAGATTTATCATAAAAGTCTACTTCGCCAATAACTCTTCCAAATTCTTGGCCATTTTTATCTATAAGAATACTTGTGGGAATGCCCCACATATTAAATATTTTAACTAAAGAAAACTCAGGGTCAAAATAAATATTTAATTTAGAAATTTCTAAGTCAGTAAAAAATTTTTTTGCTTTTACTTGGTTTGGTTTTTCTAAATTTATTGCGTAAATCAAAATTTCTGGATATTTTTTTGCTAATCTATCTAGAGACGGCATCTCTTTTTTGCAAGGAACACACCAAGTTGTCCAAAAATTTAAAATCATGATATTGCCTTTTTTGCCAGCTAAATCCACATCATTTAAATTAAAATCTTTAAAATTTAATTCTTTAATTTCTAAGGGCTCCTTGTGAAGTACTATATTTTTAGAGTAATTTGTTTCACTTAGAAGTTGCTGGGCTAGGAAAAAAGCAACAAATACGTGTATATAGATTTTAAAAGATTTACTAATTTTCATATTAATTTAAATTAAAATTAACACAGTAAAATGAAAAATAAAATTAAAACAGTTTGGTCAAAAAGATTAAAAGGTAAAATCTCTAAATCTTTACAAAGAATTGGCTCTTCCATTAATGTAGATAAAAGACTCTATCAACAGGATATTTTTTCTTCAACTATTCATACACAAATGCTTATGAGACAAAGAATTATACCTATAGATAAAGGTAAAAAGATCATTAAAGGTTTAAAAAAGATAAAATCTTTAATTAGTAGTGGTAAATTTATTTTTGAGGAGAAATATGAAGATATTCATTTAAATATAGAAAAAAAATTATTTCAAATTATAGGCCCTGCCGCTGGTTTCATGCACACTGCAAGGTCTAGAAATGATCAAGTAGTTACAGATTTTAAATTGTGGGTAAAAGAATCAACTCAAAATATCTTAAAAGATATTTCTAATGTAATGAAAATAATAATAAAAAATGCTGATAAAAATATTGATACTGTTATGCCTGGATTCACTCATCTAAAAAATGCCCAGCCTATTTCTTTTGCACATTATCTTTTAGCTTATTATGAAATGCTAAAAAGAGATAAAAAAAGATTTGAAAATAATCTAAATCTTTTAGATGAATCTCCTTTGGGTTCAGCTGCTCTATCTGGAACATCTTATAAAATTGATAGAAATTATACTGCAAAAAAAATGGGATTTAAAAAGCCTACCGACAATTCAATCGACTCTGTTTCTGATAGAGATTTTGCAATTGACTTTTTATATGCAGCAGCTGTTTGTGCTATGCACTTATCGAGATTAGCAGAAGATTTTATTATTTTAAATTCTGAAGCTTATAAATTAATTGAATTTAATGATAGCGTTTTAACTGGATCTTCAATTATGCCACAAAAAAAAAATCCTGACCCTGCAGAATTAATTAGAGGAAGGGTTGGAATAAATTACGGAAAACTAAACTCAATTTTAACAATCATGAAAGGTTTGCCAATGTCATACTTTAAAGATTTACAAGATGATAAGGCTTTAGTGTTTGATGGTTATGATACCTTGAAAGATTCTTTAATAATGTCTTATGAACTAATAGAAAATCTTAAAGTTTCAAAAGAAAGAATGTACAAAATGGCTAACCAGGGATTTACTACCGCGACTGATTTCGCAGATTATCTTGTGAAAGAAAAAAAATTATCTTTTAGAGAATCTTATAATATTTCTTCATTGCTTGTTAATTTTGCTGAGAAAAAAAATAAAACTTTGGATCAAATATCTCTGGAAGAATTAAAAAAATTCCATAAGGATTTAGATAAAAATATTTTAAAAATTTTTGATGTAACTCATTCAATGAATTCTAAAAATTCATATGGTGGAACTTCTACAAATAATATAAAGAAAATGATAAAAAAATATAAAAACGAAATTAAATGAAAATTTTTTTTTTCATAGTTATAAGTTTATTTATATTAGAAAGTTGTGGCAAAAAATCAGATCCTAAATACCAAGGAAAAAATAAACAAATAATTATCGTTCTATCTTAAAATACATGGCTCATATAAAATATTCTGGCTCAAAACTTTTTGTAGAAAAGTCTTCAGTTTTAAATCTCGCTAAAAAAAATAAAACACCTTTCTATATTTATTCTGAAAATCAAATTAAAGAAAATTATTTAAAGTTAGCTCAAAGTTTTAAAAATACAAAGCCTCTTATTTGCTTCGCTGCAAAAGCTAATACAAATTTATCAATAATTAAAATACTTGGAAAGTTAGGTGCTGGCGTAGACGTTGTCTCAGGTGGTGAGCTTCTTAAAGCTATAAAAGCAGGCATTAAAACAAATAAAATAGTTTTTTCTGGAGTGGGAAAAACCGAGGAAGAATTAAAGTTAGCTATTAAAAAAAAAATATTGTTAATAAATATTGAGTCTGAAAGTGAAGCAAGATTAATTGATAATATAGGAAAAAAATTTAATAAAAAAATATCTGTTGGCTTTAGATTAAATCCTGATGTTGATGCAAAAACAAATAAAAAAATTTCAACTGGTAAATCTGAAAATAAATTTGGTATTTCAATAAAAAATTTTAATACATTTTATAAAAATATTAAACAATTCAAAAATTTAAAAGTTGATGCTTTAAGCGTACACATAGGAAGTCAGATACTTTCAGATGTACCGTACAAAAAAACATTAAATATTCTCTTAAAAGTAATAAACAATTTAAAAATAAAACTTAAATATATTGATCTTGGTGGAGGTTTTGGAATCACCTACGATAAAGACGATAAGCAAATTAATTTAAACCATTATGCAAAACTAGTGCATGAATTTCAAAAAAAATTAAATTGTAATATTATTTTTGAACCTGGAAGATTTTTAGTTGGAAACTCGGGAATTTTGATAAGTAAAATTCAATATATTAAAAAAGGTCCTAATAAATATTTTATTATTTTAGATGCAGGTATGAATGATTTTATGAGGCCAGCCCTTTATGATGCTAAGCATGAAATTGTGCCTGTAAATAAAATGTCTAAAAAATTTTCTGGGCCTCTAGAATTTGTGGGGCCTATTTGTGAGTCTACTTGCAAATTTACAAAATATAAAAAATATCAAAAGATAAGTGAAGGAGATTTTGTTGCTATTACAAATACTGGTGCTTATGGATTTTCTTTGTCTTCCAACTACAATACAAGACCGTTAATTTCAGAAATTCTTGTTAATAAAAATAAATTTAAAATTATAAGAAAAAGACAGGATTTGCTGAAATTAATAAACGCTTAATGCAATTTATTAGATCTTTAATTTTTAATTTTTTTTTATATTTAGGAATAATATTAGTTTTAATATCTGCTATACCCACTTTACTCCTACCTGCAAAATTGGCTCTATATTGCGGTAAATTTTTAGCTTATTATATTATCCTCATATTAAGAATATTTTTAAATACTAAAGTTATCTTTCATGGACTAGGAAATTTAAAAAAAGTAGAAAAATTTTTTATCGCGTCTGCACACCAATCCATGTTTGAAACTTTTGTTTTTCAAGCGCCACTTAATTTCCCTATTTTTATTCTTAAAAAAGAACTTTTAAAAGTTCCCTTATTTGGTTGGTATCTTAAAAAAATTGGTTCAATTGAAATTATTAGAGAAAAAATAACAAAAAAAAATTTAAATTTTTTTGATAAAATTAAAAAATCTATTAATGAAAATAACAGACCTCTCTTAATTTTTCCTCAAGGAACAAGAATTAAATTTAATGAAATAGTTCCTTTTAAAAAAGGCGTGGGAAGAATTTATGACTCTCTTGGTTTGCATTGCATACCTGTTGCGTTAAACTCTGGAAAAATTTGGCCTAAAAATAGTTTTTTAAAATATTCTGGAGATATACATATATCTTTTTTAGAACCTATTAAACCAGGAATAGAAAAAAACGCTTTTATTAAAATACTTGAAGAAAAAATTTATTCTGAAATGAAAAAATTTTCTTAATCTTTTTTTCTACCAAAATCTGGCTTACTAGTATCTTGCCCAGCTTTAATAATTTCTTTTCGTAATTCTTTTGTAGAATTAAAAATTTTATAAAGTTTATCTCCATTTTTATCATTTAAAGCTTCTTTAAGTTCTTGAAGTTTTTCAATAAATTTATCAATACCTTTAGAAATATTTTCATTGTTATCTAAAAAAATATCTCTCCACATCAAAGGGTTTGATGCTGCTATTCTTGTAAAGTCTCTTAAGCCACCAGCGCTATACAAAACAACTTCTTGCTTTAATTTATCTTCAACATTAATTACAGTTCTAACAATATTGTAAGCAATAGCATGCGGTAAATGACTAGTTAAAGATAAGATTTCATCATGTTCCTCTGGGGTCATTATCTTCACTTTACTTCCAATGGCCTCCCAAAATGATTTTAAAATTTTTATTGGTTGCTCAGCCACATCTTTTGGTGGCGAAATTATACACCAACGATTTTCAAACATATCTGCGTAGCCTGCTTTTGGACCGCTTTCTTCTGTCCCGGCTATAGGATGAGAAGGTATCCAATTAATATCTTTTAAATTCATATTATGAATAATTTTCATAACTTCTTTTTTAACTGACCCCGTATCGGTTAGAATAGTTCCTTTTTTTAAATCATCCTTTATAGATAGTATTATTTCTTTATAACTACTTAAGGGTGTAGCAATAATTATTAGATCTGAATCTCTGACACATTGTCTAATGTCTATTGAAATATTTGAACATATATTTTCTTTTTTTAGATATATAATTACGTCTTTTGACAAATCAAAAATTTTAATTTCTTTAGATAAATTTTTGTTTTGAATTGCTCTTAAAATTGAAGATCCTATTAAACCACAGCCAATTATAGATATAGTATTAAACATTAAGAATTTTTTTTAGTTCAGATATTAATTTTAAGTTTTCTTTGTTATTTCC
>SYDM01000035.1 GCA_005801485.1 Rickettsiales bacterium | reverse complement strand
AGTAGAAACTGTTTTTAAATTTTTATCTCTTAAAAAAAAAAGAATCCCTAATGACTATATGAAGATGCAATTAATTGGTTTAGAAAAACAACATGGCAATATTGATGTTTTAGCAAATAGAATTTCTAATGTTAGGACTTGGTCGTATGTAGCTAATAAAAAAAACTGGGTTGAAAATGCGGATTATTGGATTCAATTAACTAAAAATATTGAAGATACTTTGTCTGACAGATTGCATGAAGAACTTACTAAAAGTTTTATTGATAAAAAAATTAGTATTTTAGCAAGAGGACTAAAACAAGATATAATTTTAAAAACAGAAGTAAGTGAAGGTCATAAAATTCTAATCGACAAACAGTATTTAGGTAAACTTAAAGGACTACAGTTTATAATAGATTTTACTTCAAAAAATTTAGATGTAGACCTTAAATCAATAAAAAAAGCAGCACGCAAAGGTGTAGAAGAAGAATTAATTAAAAGAGTAAAAACTATAATTAAAGAAAAAAATTTATCTATTAACTTTGATAATAAAATTATTTGGCAGGATAATCCTATAGCAAAAATTAAAAAAGGTGAAAATTATTTAATTCCAGAATTAGAAATAGTAGCAGATGACTCACTGCCTTTAGAAGAAAAAAGGGAACTAGATCAGTTTTTAAAAAGTTGGATAGAATCACATATCAATGAAGTATTGGGTGATTTAATTAACCTTACAAAAATAAAAATAGAAAATCAATATCTAAGGGCCTTGGCTTATCAGCTTTACGAGAATAATGGAGTTTTAAAAAGAGAAAAAATTGATGACATCATTAAACTTATCTCAAAGGAAGAAAGAAAAAAACTTTGGGGCATGGGCATTAAGATTGGACGTTACCATGTCTTTTTACCTAAAATGCTAAAACCAAAAGCTGTAGTTTTGAGAACAACGCTGTGGAAAATTTATAATAATATTTCACCTAAATTAAATATTCCTAAATTTGGATTAAATTTTGTAGTAAATGAAAATTTTAATGAAAAATTTCTACTTTTGTGTGGATTTGAGAGATTTCAAGATTATTTTGTTCGTATAGATATACTTGAAAAATTATTTATTAGTATAATTGCCGCAACAGTAGATAAAAAATTTAAAATATCAGCTGAAATGATGAATTTATTAGGCTGTACAAAAGAAAACTTTTTAAACTTAATGAAGCTTATGAGTTACTATAAGACAAAAGATAGTGATACTTATTATTTTTTATCAAATAATAAAAAAAATAAAGATAAAGCAATAACATTTAAAAATAAAAGTAACCCATTTAGCAAATTACTTGAGTTAAATATTAAATAGTTTAATTAGAATATTTTTATGACCTATATTGTCAAAGACGAATGTATTAAATGTAAACTCACTGATTGTGTTGAAGTATGTCCAGTTGATTGTTTTTACGAGGGGGAAAATATGCTTGTAATTAATCCTGATGAGTGTATCGATTGTGGAGTTTGCGAACCAGAATGTCCTGTTAATGCAATAGTTGCAGATACAAACTATGAAAAAAAAGATAAAGACAAATGGTTGTTAATAAATAAGAAATTTTCTTCAAAATGGCCTAATATTACAAAGAAAAAAGAACCAATGATCGATCACGAAAAATTTAAAGATATCAAAGATAAACATAGTAAATATTTTTCAGAAAAACCAGGCAAATAAAATGTTAAAAAAAAATAAAATAAAAAAAAGCAAAGTACAAATAAATAAAAGAAAATCAATTCCCTTAAAATTAATTAATAAAAATACTTACGTACCAGAGCAAAAAATTGAAATTAAAAAAATAAAAAAACAACCTACTGAAAAAAGATTATACGAAATTAAAGATTTTATAGTTTATCCAAAACATGGTGTTGGAAAAATTATAGCTGTAGAAAAAGCAACAGTTAGCCAAATAGAAATACAATTTTATAAAATTTTTATAGAAAAAGAAAAATTAACTTTAACAATTCCCATTAATCAACAGAATAATCTAAGACCAATTTCCACAGTTAATCAAATTAATAAATGTATCTCAATTTTAAAAAGCAAACCAAAAATTAAAAGAACTATGTGGAGCAGACGTGCTCAAGAGTATGATCAAAAAATTAATTCAGGAAAGATTTACGAACTTGCAGAAGTTGTAAAAGATTTAAATAAAAATTCTGATATTATTGCGGACCAATCGTATAGTGAAAGACAATTATTTGAGAAAGCTTTCGAAAGATTAAAATCAGAATTTCAAGCTGTTCTTCAAATATCTCCTGAAGAAGTTTTAAAAAAAATAAATAAAGCTTTAGGAAAAAATAAAAATATTGCAGAATTAGAATAAAAAACGCCTCTTTGATTAATTAATTAAAAAGGCGTTTAGTTAAAAATAAAACTATCTTCTTTTTTTCGTAGCTTTTTTTTTAGCTTTTATTTTACTTTTAGCCATTTATTTTTTTTTATTAAAACAAATCATAATGATTCGTTTATTAATTAAAGTTTAATTAATAAAAAGTTCATGTCAAACATAAATTATTTTAAATAATTTAACTCAAATTTTAATTTTTTTTTCGCAAAAATAAAAAAAATTAATTAACAATACCAGCCTTTATTAGCGTTAATTAATCTAATTTTAATAAAGATCTTCCAATTGTTTTTTATAATTTTTTATAATTTCTCTTCTTTTTAATTTTAGTGTTGGCGTTAACATTCCATTGTCAATTGTAAATTCATCATTGATTAAAATAAATTTTTTTATTTTCTCTATTAAAGTTAGGTTGTTATTAATATTTTCAATTATTAGTTTTATTATTGTGTTGTTTATTTCTTTTTCGCAAACAATAATTGCAACTAAATAATTTTTTTTGTCACCATAGACAAAAGCTTGTTTAATAAATTTATTTAAACATAAAATATTTTCAATTTTAGTTGGAGAAATATTATCTCCTCCAGAGTTTACAATAATATCTTTTTTTCTATCAGTTATTTTTAGATAATTATTATGATCTAATTCCCCGATATCTCCAGTATGTAACCATCCATTTTTAATTACTTTTTCTGTCTCTTCTTTCTGATTCCAATAACCCAACATTACATTTTCACCTTTGATGAGAATTTCCCCATCGTAAGAAATTTTAACTTGATTGGTTTTAAGTGGTGGCCCTACAGTCTCAACTTTTACTAGATTGGGTAAATTACAACTAACTACAGGTGAAGCTTCTGTAAGGCCATAACCTTGTAACGTTGGAAGTCCTACAGCATTTAAAAATTCTCCAATTTTTTGATCCAATGCTGCGCCCCCTGAAACAAATACTTGAAGATTGCCGCCAAATTGGTTTTGTATTTTTTTTCGAACAAGCAAGTCACATATAAAATTTACAATTTTTTCATTAAAATTAAGTTTTTCTTTTTTAAGAATTTTTTTTCCTAAATTCAAAGTTACATTGATCAATTTTTTTTTTATTCCTGTCTGTTTTTCAAAATTCATATTTATTTTTGTAAATAGATTTTGATAAAACCTTGGAACTGCAGTCATGATAGTTGGTTTAGCAAGCTGCATATTTAATATAAGTTTTTCTAAACTTTCTGCATAATAAATTTTTGCACCAACAAGAATTTGAATAAATTGAATTGTATGCTCATACGAATGTGACAATGGTAACCATGTTAAAAATATTGCATCTTTCTTTTTCGTCAATGGTTTGAGTAATTCAATTGCTCCCTCACAATTAGATAAAATTCCTCCGTGACTTAATACTACTCCCTTAGGGTTACCTGAGGTCCCGGATGTGTAAATTATACATGATGGCATATTTCTTTTTAAATTATTATTAATAATTTCATCATTATAATTTTCATTTAAAATATCTTCAATTAATAAAGTTTTTATTTCTATTTTTTCAAAAGATATAATTTTTTGATTATTTAAATTGATAAATTTTTTGATCTTTTGAAATTGACTATTGTTTGAAATAATTATTAATGAAGGCTTACAATCATTTAAAATATATTGATAATCATTTGAAGAATAAGTTGTAAAAATTGGTACTGAAATTCCGCCTGCATTCATAATTGCAATATCTGACATTAACCAATAAGGTCTATTTTCCGATAAAATTAAACACCGGTCACCATCGTTAATTAATAATTTAATTTTAGAAGAAAGTTTTAAGATTTTTTCTCTTGTATCTCTCCAGCTGTAAGATTGTTCTCCTGATTTTAACCATTTAAGAAATATTTTTTTTTGATCAACTTCTTCACATTTCTTAAAATATAATTCTACAAGACTATTTAATTTATTTATTTGCATATTTTGGTGGGCGAAGAGAGACTCGAACTCTCACAGTATTGCTACCACCGGATTTTGAGTCCGGCGCGTCTACCAGTTCCACCATTCGCCCTTTATAATTAGACATTTAGAGTTTATATTTAAATAGTATTCAAGTTTTATTCATTTATAAATAAAAAAATGTTAAAAAAACTTTTTGATAAATGTTTAAAATTAGCTTCTAGCAACGTAGCTAATTATGCTCTTGGATTTATTTCTTTTATTGAGAGCATTTTTTTTCCAGTTCCACCTGACCTAATGATAGTGCCGATGGTTATAGCCAAGAAAGAAAATTATTTAAAAATTTTCTTAATTGCGACAGTTTTTTCAGTTCTAGGAGGATTGGTAGGATATATGCTTGGGGTCTTATTTCTTGATCTATCAATGGTTATTATCGAATTTTATGGTTATGAGGAAAAAGTTGTTGAGTTACAAAATAAAATGTCTTCGAAAGAAGGATTCATCGTTTGGCTTGGAGTTATGTTCTTGGCAGCTTTTACTCCCCTTCCTTTTAAGTTGTTTACTATCGCAAGTGGAATAGTTGGTTTTAATATTGTTGTTTTTTTCTTTATTTGTGTTTTTGGGCGCGGTTTAAGGTTTTTTATAGTTTCATATCTCTCTTATTTATATGGCTATAAATTTGCTAATTTAATAAACGAAAAAGGTACATTATGGTTTACGATTGCTGGAATATTTATTGTAGTAATAGTAGGAATTTTATATTTATTATTTAGATAATGGCCTCAATTAAAAACAAATCCCTGTTTATAGGAATTTTAATATTTTGCATATCGATATTACTTTTTGCTTATTTCGTTGAGTATGTTTTAAAGCACCCTCCGTGCAATCTATGTTTAATTTCACGTATTCCTTATTTGGCTAGTATTATTCTCGTAATTATAGTTTTATATTTGAGACAATATGAAAAAATGATTCTAATTTCTATAGGACTTTTTTTTGTTTTTGGAACAATTATTTCTTTTTATCATCTTAGTATAGAACAAGGTTTTATTAATGAATCTTTAATGTGTAATTTGGGAAGCGGTGGAGAAACTATATCTGCTCAAGATCTTTTAAAAAAATTAGAGACGAAAAGTGTAAGCTGTAAAGATGTAACTTTTAAGATTTTTGGACTTTCGCTTGCTTCATTTAATACAATTGTATCTTTTGTAATAAGCACTATTATACTTCGAACAGCTATAAATTATGAAAAAATTAAAGTTCACTAATTTTATAAATAACAATGTCAACAACTAGTAAAAAAATTCTAGAAGAAATTATAAGAGTTGACCATGCGGGTGAACGTGGAGCTATCAAAATCTATGAAGGACAACTTTTAGCTCTAAACACATTCAAACAAGATGAAATTTTAAAAAAAAAAATTGAAGAAATGAAAGAACATGAAAAAAAACATTATGAATTTTTTGTGCAGGAGATTCAAAAAAGAAACATCAAACCTACAAAACTACTTCCTGTTTGGGATTTACTTGGGTTATCTTTAGGTTTTGGAACAGCAATGCTAGGAGAGAAAGCTGCAATGCTTTGTACCGCATCAATCGAAGAAGTTATCGATAATCATTACAAGAGACAAACCTTCAAACTCGAAGAAGATGAAAAAGAATTAAAAAACAAAATTAATGAATTTAGAAATGATGAATTAAATCATAAAGATATTGCTTATAAAAATGGTGCAACTAAAGATGGTTTGTACGGATTACTAGATAAAATAATTAAAACATCTTCGCGTATAGCAATAAAAATTTCTGAAAAAATCTAATTAAGGTTCAAGTTCAATATCCCAATAAAGATAGTCCATCCAACTTTCGTGTAAAAAATTAGGAGGAAAATTTCTACCATTTTTATGTAGATCATCAACGGTAGGTCTAAAAGGTTTTTTAGCTAATATAAGATCACAATCCAAATAAAGTTTTCCTCCTTTTTGAACATTGCAGGTTGAACAAGCTGTAACTACATTTTCCCAGTCTGTTTGACCGCCTTTTGACTTTGGAAGCAAGTGATCAAAAGTTAAATCTTTTTTATTTCCACAATACTGACAAGTAAATTTATCTCTTAAAAAGACATTGAATCTTGTAAAATTAGGATTCTCTGAAGGTTTAATAAAATTTTTAAGCGCGATGACGCTTGGTAAATTCATTTCAAAAGAAGGACTCCTGATCTTTCTTTTATAATTTGAAACTATTGTTACTCGATCTAAAAAAACTGATTTAACAGCATCTTGCCAGCACCATAATGACAAGGGATAATAACTTAGTGGTCTAAAATCTGCATTTAAAACTAAAGCAGGACACTTTTCTAATGGTACTTTTTCATTAACTGAAATAATCATAAAAAAAACTACCTGATTACTAAAATGATTTCAAGTTATAAAATTGTTGCGGTTAAATAATGTTAATACAAATTATTTTTTAGAAACTCTAATCCTAAACTTGATCCTTCTATTGGAATACGGTGTTCGCAATTTTTAAAAATTTTTGTTGTAATTTTATAACTATTTTTATTAAAAAAATCTTTTGCATCAAGTAAAAAATTTACTGGGACGATTTCATCTTTGTCCCCGTGCATTAACAATATATTTGGACGAGAATTGATGTTGTTCTTTAAATGATTTTCATCAATAATTTT
>SYDM01000034.1 GCA_005801485.1 Rickettsiales bacterium | reverse complement strand
TACCCATCTCACTTTCATACGATCATAGAATTATTGATGGAGCTGAAGCGGCAAAATTTAGTGTTCATTTATCACAAAGTTTAGGTAAAGATTTTGCATTTAAACTAGCTTTGTAAATGAAAAAGAAAACTTTCTCAGCAATTTCTGCTCTTTTGTGCTCATTTTTATGGGGAACAGCATTTGTAGCTCAAGATTTAGGAATGGATCACATCGGTCCTTATACTTTTAATTTTGCAAGACTTTTTATTGGATCTTTATTTTTGTTACCATTTTTTTTAATTTTTGAATTCAATAAAGTAAAACAAATAAAATTTGACTTAAAAAAAGTTTTATTCCTTTTAATTTTTTTAGGTATATTATTAAGCACTGGGCAAGCGCTCCAACAAGTTTCGCTTTTATACACTGACACTGCTAATTCTGCTGTGTTCACAGTTCTGTATATCTTAATTGTGCCAATAATTTCTTTTTTATTTTTTTCGAAAAAAATTCATTGGTCTATTTGGCCTGCAGTTTTTACGTCACTAATTGGTACTTACTTTTTGAGCGAATTAGATAATTTATCAGTTAGATTTGGAGATGGGCTGGTTATTTTAAGTGCTTTTTGTTGGGCGTTTCAAATTATTACATGGTCAAAAATACTACAAATTTTTAACTTTCCAATTACAATAGCATTCTTCCAGTGTATGTTTGCTGCTATGTTTTCATATCCAACTATTTTTTTAGAAGATCCAAGTATAAATAATGTTTTAAAAGAGTCTTATGAAATTCTTTACGTTGGAATTTTTTCTAGTGGTATAGCTTTTTTGTTACAGAGTTATAGTTTACAAAATTTATCACCAGCACCAGCTGCTATAATCTATTCACTTGAAGGTGTCTTTGCGGCTATTTTTGGTTGGATAATTTTAAGCCAATACTTAAGTATGATTAAAATTTTTGGAATTTTTTTAATTCTTGCAGCGGTTATTTTTTCACAATTAAGTCAAACCTATGGTAAAAAAAAATATGGATGAAACTAATACGGGTTTCATAAGGCATATCGGTGGCTTAGATTTTAAAAAAATTGATGAAAATAATTATTCATTTTCTTCAGTTATAAAGGAAATTCATCTCAATGCTGGAAAAATTGCACACGGAGGTTATCTATCAACTGTAGCGGATACTGGTATGGGCACGGCCGCGCATATAGTAAGTAATAAAAGATGTGTAACTATATCTTTAGAAATAAAATTTATTTCAGCAGGATTTTTAAAACAGATTTTGAATGGAAAAGTTAAAATTCAAAAAAAAACTAAATCTTTAGTTTTTATAACCTGTGAGATTTTTAACTCTGAAGGTATAGTGTTAACTGCCTCCGGAATTTGGAAAATATTATCAAACTGAAAATTAGAACATTTGACAAAATGATTCGGTCATGTTTTAATCTTATTTTGTTCTCACTGTTAATCTACATATAGTATAAAAAAGAATATCGAACACAAAATGCAAAATCGCTCAAAAAAAATTTCTGCTCTTCTTGGACCAACAAACACAGGCAAAACTCATGACGCTATAGAAAAAATGTTAGAGTTTGACTCTGGTATATTTGGTTTACCACTAAGATTGTTGGCACGAGAAATATACGAAAAATGTTTAAAGAAAATTGGAGCAAACAAAGTAGCTTTAATTACAGGCGAAGAAAAAATAATTCCTAACTCTGCAGATTATTTTGTTTGTACAGTCGAATCTATGCCAAAAGATAAAGTCGTAGATTTTGTGGCAATTGACGAAATCCAGATGTGCGCTGACAAAGAAAGAGGACATATTTTTACAGATAGGCTTCTATATTCGAGAGGTGAAAAATTGACAATTTTTTTAGGTTCTCAAATAATGAAGAATATTATTCATGAATTAGTAGAAGGAGTAGAGTTTTTAAAAAAAGAGAGATTTTCAAACCTGTCTTATGGTGGTCATAAAAAAATTTCACGATTAGACAGAAAAACTGCAATTATTGCATTTTCGATAGAAGAAGTTTATGCTATTGCAGAATTAGTTAGACGTCAAAAAGGTGGCGCAGCTGTCATTATGGGATCACTCAGTCCCAAAACTAGAAACTCACAGGTAAATTTATATCAATCAGGAGACGTTGATTATTTAGTTGCTACAGATGCAATTGGAATGGGCTTAAATATGGATATCGAAGAAATTTATTTTTCAAATTTAAAAAAATTTGATGGAAAAAAAACAAGAAGGTTAAATTTAGTAGAAATTTCTCAAATCGCAGGAAGAGCTGGCCGATATAAAAATAATGGAATTTTTGGAACGACTGGTGACTGTGAAGCCTTAGACTCTGATGAAATTAAAAAAATAGAAAATCATGATCTTCCAGATGTCAAAATGCTTTATTGGAGAAATTCAAATTTAAATTTTGAAACTGAAGAAAAATTAATCTTATCACTTGAAGAAAAACCAACTTATAAAAATCTCATTAGAACAAATGAATCCATAGATGAAATCGTATTAAGATTTTTACTAAAAAAAAATAAAGAGAATAATATTTTCAGAAATAATCTAAAATTACTATGGGAGTGTTGTCAAATTCCAGACTTTGAAAAAAAAGCTTACGGGCAACATATCAATATAGTAGAAACTGTTTTTAAATTTTTATCTCTTAAAAAAAAAAGAATCCCTAATGACTATATGAAGATGCAATTAATTGGTTTAGAAAAACAACATGGCAATATTGATGTTTTAGCAAATAGAATTTCTAATGTTAGGACTTG
>SYDM01000033.1 GCA_005801485.1 Rickettsiales bacterium | reverse complement strand
ACGGCATGACTTTTATTAAAACCATAGTCGGCAAATGGTTCTATTTTAGTAAATACATAATTTGCAACATCTCTTTTGATCCCATTTTGAATAGCTCCAGCTACAAATTTTTCTTTTTGCTTTTCAAGCTCTGCTCTTTTCTTTTTTCCCATAGCTCGTCGTAAAATATCTGCTTCACCAGCTGTAAATCCTGAAAGAGTTTGGGCTATTTGCATTACCTGCTCTTGGTAAATAATAATGCCGTAAGTAGGTTTTAGAATTTTTTCTAAAGTTTCATGAATGTAATCTGGGGTTTTAAGTCCATTTTTACAATCATTGTAGATTGGAATATTGCTCATTGGTCCAGGTCTATATAGAGCTACTAGTGCCACAATATCGTTAAATTCGGTTGGTTTCATTTGGCGCAAAGTTTCTCTTACACCAGTACTTTCTAATTGGAAAAGTCCGGTTGTCTCACCGGTTGATAATAACTTAAAAACATTTTGATCTTGAAGATCAATATTTCTAATATCAAGATTAATATTTTCTTTTAATAACATTTTTATTGTTTTATCGATAACAGTAAGAGCTGTAAGACCTAAAATATCAAACTTAACTAACCCAGCATTCTCAGAGGAATGCATATCGAATTGTGTAGACGGTAAAGTTAAATTAGCAGTATGATCTTTATATAAAGGAACTTGATCTGATAAATTTTCTCCAGAAATCACAACGCCAGCAGCATGTGTTGCCATGTTTCTATTTAATCCCTCTAATTTTAATGAAAGCTCTATTAATTTTTCAACTCTTTTATTGTTTTTAACTTCTTCTTTAAATCTAGGCTCACGATCTATAGACTCTTTAAGAGACAATGGTCTCGAAGGATCGAAGGGTATCATTTTGCTTATTCTGTCAACATGACCGTAGGGTAAACCTAAAACTCTACCTACATCTCTTAAAGCCATTCTGGCTTTTAATTTTCCAAAAGTTATTATGTGCGCTACTCCATTTTTATATTTAGATTTTAAATATTCAAAAACTAAATTTCTTTTTTCTTCACAAAAATCTATATCGAAATCTGGCATTGAAATTCTATCTGGATTTAAAAAACGTTCAAATATTAAATCAAATTCAATAGGATCAATATCAGTGATATCTAAACAGTAAGCAACTAGTGAGCCAGCTCCAGAACCTCTGCCTGGACCAACGGGTATTTTATTTTTTTTAGACCACCGTATATAATCAGACACAATGAGAAAATAACTAGAATAATTCATTGAATTAATGATGTTAATTTCGTGAATTAATCTATCTTCATAAAGTTTAAAAAATTTTTTTTCTTCCTTTTCTTTGTTTTTCTTTAAAATAAAATTATCTAATCGATTTTTTAACCCTTCTTTTGCCTGAAATAGCAATTCTTGTTCAACGGTAACATTTTCGTTAATTTGAATTGTAGGCAAAACTGGTAATGATTTTTTTGGTTTAAAATTAAATCTATAGGGAAAATTATAATTATTTTCTATTGCTTCTGGGATATCTCTAAATAATTCAAATAATTCTTCATTTGTTTTTAAATAATGTTGATCACTAAACCTTGTTCGATTAGTTTCATTAATAAAGTTTTTTTGCCCTATACAAATTAATGCATCGTGGGCTTCATGCATATCTTTAGTTAAATAAAAGACTTCTTGAGTGGCTATAAGTGGAATTTGATTTTTTTTTGATAATTCAATTATAAAATTTTCAAAGTTTTCTTCTTCTGGTTCATTATGCCTTTGTATTTCAAAATAAAAACTATCTTTAAAAATATTTTTTAACTCTTTAATTAATTCTTCAATTTGTTTTAGTTTATTGTGTTTAAATAAATTACCAAAAAGTCCGTAATGATTACCACTTAACAAAATTAAATCTTGTTTGATGCTTTTTAACTCATTAATTTTGCAGTATGGATCGCTTTTTTCATCAGATTCCAGATAACTTTTAGAAGATAATTTAATTAAATTTTTATATCCTAAGGCTGAGGTGCTAAATAAGGGAAGTCTTCCAATAACACCATCCAATAAAAAATTTATTTGAGTTCCTATTATCGGTTGGGTGCCTGATTTACTAATTTTTTCAGCAAACTCTAAAGCGCCGCATAAGTTATAGCTATCACATATACCAATACTTTGAATTTTATTTTCTTTACAATGATTGCTTAAATCTTCAATTTTTATAGCACCTTCACAGACGGAATATTGAGTGTGAACTTTAAAATTATTAAATACTTTACCATTAAACATTTGTTCTTTTTATATTACCGTTTAAAATACTCAACTTGTAATCTGCTTTGTTAGCAAGTTCTCTATTGTGAGTTGCAAAAATTATAGTTTTATTTAATTTTTTTAATTTTAAAAAATAAGAAAAAATTTCAAGAGAAGTTTTGTAATCTAAATTTCCTGTTGGCTCGTCAGCTAAGATTAAATCGGTTTCAGAAATTAAAGCTCTTGCTATTGCAACTCTTTGTTGTTCACCACCAGATAACTCGTCAGGAAAATGATCGTGCCGATTTGATAGTTTAAAATCATTAAGAATAGTTTTGGCTTTTTCATAAGATTTTTTTTTATCTTCATCTCTTATAATTAAAGGCATTATAACATTTTCTATTGCAGTAAAATCATTGAGAAGATTATTGTTTTGAAATATTAAGGAAATATTTTTTTTTCGAATATGATCTTTTTCATTATCATTTAATTTCCTTAAATTAATATTATTAAATAATATTTCACCAGCATCTGGCGTATCTAAAAGCGATATCATATTTAATAGAGTTGATTTGCCAGAACCTGAGGGACCTACTAAAGCAACAAGATCGCCTTTTTTAATTTCTAGACTTATATCTTTAAAAATTTCAATTTTTCCATTTTTATGATTAAAGGATTTTTTTATTTTATTTATTTTTAAAATATTTTTATTCATATTTTAAAGCCTGGACTGTATTCGTTTTTATAATAGCTAATGCAGGTATTAAAGAAGCAATAGTTGTTGTGATTAAAGAAAATAGAAAAATAACTAATATTGAAATAGGATTTATTTCACTTGGCATTTTATCTAAAAAATAAATGTCTGCAGGAAAAATTTCCACATTTAAAATATTCGATAAAAATATACGTATAGTCTCTATATATACAGCAAACAGTATACCAAAAATTAAACCTGCAACTGTGGCGGTTAAGCCTATCGTAAACCCAGTTAAAAAAAAAGATTTAACAATAGATTTGTTGTTAAGACCGAGTGTTTTTAGTATCGCTATTTCTTTAGTTTTATTTTTAATTAAAATTGTGAGACCTGAAACAATATTAAAAGCTGCAACAATTATAATTAAAGTTAAAATTATAAACATTACATTTCTCTCTACTTTCAAAGCGCTAAAAAAAGATTTGTTTAAATCAATCCAACTATAAATATAATAATTACTATCAATTTTTTGAATTCGCTCTTTTATATTGTCAGCTTCTAATGGATTTTGAAGATAAATTTCTAAATTAAGATCCTCTTCTGTTTTGCTAAAAAAATTGAGAGTCTCATTTAAATTTAAAAAAATTACATTCTGGTCAAATTCATAAAAACCGCTACTAAATATACCTTTTACAACATAGTTTTCTTGCTTAGGTATACCTCCAAAAGGTGTGCTTATAAATGATGAGGAAAGAAGGTTTATTTTATCGTCCACTCGTAAATTTAAATCTATTGCTAATTGTTTTCCAACAATTATCTCGTTATTTTCAATTTTATACTTATCGCCTTCAATTAAAATTTTTTTTAAGAAATCAAAATTATTTTTTTTGTTCTGATCAAGTCCTTTTATTAAAACACCTTTAGTCGTTTCAGATTTAATAACCACTCCTTCGCCACTGAAAGAATCTAAATATTCTATTTCATTAAAATTATCTTTTAATTGTTTTTTAAATTCAATATTAATTCTTTCATTATTGTAAGGTTTAATAATTAAATGGGGATTGAAACCAAGAATTTTATTTGTAAGATCCGTTCTAAAGCCGTTCATTACAGACATTACTATTATCAAAATAGAAACACCTAACATAATACCAATAAATGAAAATGTTGAAATAACTTTTAAAAAACCTTCTTTTTTTTTAGGTCTTAAATTTCTTAATGCTATTAATTTTTCTACTGAGCTAAACAATTTATTTTTTTATTTTATATTTTACTTCTTTTAAATCTAACATTTCAGCATCCTTACCGACTTCTTTAAATTCCAATTTGTCCCCTTCGGATTTTGATCCAATTATAATTTGATAGGGTATGCCTAACAAATTATGCTTTTTAAATTTAGCTGAAATATTTTCATCAACATCGTCTAATAGTACGTCTATATTGTCTTCTTTTAATTCTTTATAAATTTTATTGGATTTTTCTAAGCTATCTATATTATTTTTATTTATACTTGGAATAATAACTAGATCATATGGTGCAACTGACTTTGGCCATTTCATTACATCATTTGAAAGTTTTGCCTCAATAATTGCCCCAACTAATCTAGATACGCCTATTCCATATGACCCCATTTTGACAGTGATTTTTTTTCCCTCTTGATGATCAACTAGACAATTTAAAGGTTTTGAATATTTTTCACCAAAGTAAAAAATATGTCCTACTTCAATACCTTTAGTTATAATTTGATTTTCTTTTTTTACTTTTTTTTCAAAATTATCTTTACTAAATTTTTCATCCGTCACAGCATAAAATGAAGAAAAATCATTTCTCATTTTTTCTAACGAATCCGTGGTAAAATTGTAACTACTTGTTTTGATATCAAAAATATTTTTATCTGCATAAACATTGCTCTCGCCATTATCTGCTAGGATTATAAATTCATGTGATAAGCTACCACCAATAGGTCCTGTATCAGCGGCCATTGGTATCGCCTGCAATTCTAATCTGTTAAAAGTTTTTAAATATGCATAAAACATTTTATTATATGATTGTTTGGCTCGTTCATCATCGATATCGAATGAATAAGCGTCTTTCATATAAAATTCTCTGCATCTCATAATTCCAAATCTTGGTCTTGTCTCGTCTCTAAATTTCCATTGAATATGGTAAAGCATTAAAGGTAATGATTTATAGGACTTAATGCTGGACCTAAAAATTTCAGTTATTAGCTCTTCATTGGTTGGGCCGTAAAGCATTTCTCTTCCTTGACGATCTTTAATTCTAAGCATTTCTTCGCCGTAATCATTATATCTCCCACTTTCTTTCCAAATATCTGCTGATTGAATTGTTGGCATTAACATTTCTTGGGCACCAATTTTATCCTGTTCTTCTCGTACGATAGACTCAATTTTTTTCATGATCTTGAATCCTAATGGTAGCCAGGAGTATATTCCTGCTGCTGATTGTTTAATCATGCCCGTTCTAAGCATAAGCTGATGCGATTTTATTTTAGCGTCGACTGGGAGATCTTTGGTTAAAGGTAAAAATAACTTTGATAATTGCATTATTGTAAATATCCTCTTAAATTTAAATAATTATTGATTACCAGATAGTATATTACTGAAAAAATTATTGAAGTAATTAAAGTTGTTATTAAAAATTTTTTAACAATTCTTGGGTTTTTTGGCGCTCCTGGATCGTTTCCTTTAAAATCGTCTTTAAATTCTATGTTCTGTGATTTTATGCCAAAAGGTAAAACTGAAAAAAAAATTATCCACCAGATACAAATATAAACAACAATAGCTCCTGTTACTCCCATTAAATTCTATAAATATTTATTGTGGTGTAGGGTTTTTTTCCAGTCCTATCTTTTACTATCTTTCTACAATTTTGTTTTAAAGTATCTATTAAATTGAGTTCCTGTTTTTTGCTTTGAACAGAAAATGTTCTACAAATATTATCTACTTCATCTTCGATGTCGAAAATAAAATTTTCCGAAATTTCCTCTGTTGGAATACCTTTAAAAGAAATGACAGGTTTTTTTATTTTTCCATTATTGCTTATTAATACTGTAACTTCTAAATAACCATTGACAGCTATATTTTTTCTCTCTTTTATAGAATTAGAATCCTCTCTAACGCCCATAAAACCATCTAAATACATTCTGCCAGAAGGCGCTTTATCAATAATTTGAGGACTATTAGTAGGAGCAATAAGTACGATATCACCGTTTTCGACTTGTAGAGTGTGTGGCACCTTCATTTCCTTTGCAAATTTAGCTTGTTCTTGCATGTGCCTATGTTCTCCGTGAACAGGGATAACCGTTTTTGGTTTTACCCAATCGTACATATCTTTCAAATCATCTCTGTTTGGATGTCCTGAGACATGAACAAAAGAATTTTCTTCTGTGATAATTTCAATTCCATTTCTTACTATCTCATTGTGCATTGAATAAAGTTTTTTTTCATTTCCAGGTATGATTTTTGAAGAAAAAATTACAGTATCACCTTTTTCTAAATAAACATCTGGATGCGTACCATTAACAATTCTTTTAGTGGCTCCCATAGGTTCTCCTTGGCTTCCTGTGCATAAATAAATAATTTTTTCTCTCGCAATATTTTTTGCATCACGAGGATCAATTGGTTCTATTAAATTTTGCAAATATCCACATTGCCTAGCAGCTTTATAGATTCTATGCATAGATCTACCTACCAATGATATTTGTCTGTTGGTTTTTTTTGCGCAATAAAAAATTGTCTCCATGCGTGCAACATTGGAAGCAAATGTAGTAACAAGTATTTTTTTTTTTTGTTCTGATATAATATTTAATAAGCTCTCGCGTACGTCCGACTCTGACCCTGCTCTACCTTCGTTAAAAACGTTGGTTGAATCACAAATCATGGCTATTACATTTTGATTTCCAATTTCTTTTAATTTTTTTTCATCAATTTTCTCTCCAATGAGAGGGTTAGGATCACATTTCCAATCTCCTGTATGTAAAACAATACCTAAAGGTGTTTTTATGCTTAATCCATTTGGTTCTAATATAGAATGAGTTAATGTAATAAATTCTATTTCAAATTCACCTAATTTAATTTTTCCATTAAGTTGAACAATTTGAAGGTAATTAGTTATATCAATTTTCTTTTCTTTAAATTTTTCTGTAACCAATGCGGCTGTAAAAGGTGTGGCGTAAATTTTACATTTAAGTTTAGGCCATATAATTGCTACGGAACCTATGTGATCTTCATGAGCATGGGTAAGTATAATTGCTAAAAGATCTTTTTTTTTATCTATAAGAAATCCTGGATCAGGATAAATTAAATCTATACCAGGAATAGAGTCGTCAGCAAAGGTAACACCCATATCGACGACTATCCATTTTTTATTATCTTCTTTTCCATAAGCATAAAGATTTAAATTCATGCCTATCTCTCCCGACCCACCTAATGGGCAAAATAAGAGTTGGTCTTTACTCATTTAACTAAATTTTTATAAATAAACATAATACCTTT
>SYDM01000032.1 GCA_005801485.1 Rickettsiales bacterium | reverse complement strand
TCGGATTCAAATGAAATTATTAATACTATAAAAAATATAGCAAATACTTTTGGTGGAATTAACTTGGAAGATATTGCTGCACCAGATTGTTTCATTATTGAACAAAAACTGAAAGAATTATTAGATATTCCAGTTTTTCATGACGACCAGCATGGTACAGCAATCATAACAACCGCAGCGCTTATTAACGCTTTGGATATTTCTAAAAAAAAAATTAACGAAATAAAAATTGTAGTTAATGGAGCAGGTGCTTCTGCAATTGCTTGTGTAAATTTATTTAAACTTTCTGGAGCAAAAAATGAAAATGTCATTATGTGCGATAAAATGGGAATAATATACAAAGGTAGAGAAAAAGTTAATCAGTTTAAATCTGCTCATGCTGTTGAAACTAAGTTAAGAACACTTGCGGAAGCCATGAATGGCGCTGATGTTTTTTTAGGCTTGTCTGCAAAAGATGTGGTCACAAAAGACATGATTAAATCAATGAACAAGAATCCTATTATTTTTGCGTGCGCTAACCCAGATCCTGAAATTAAACCAGAATTAATAGATGAGGTCAGGTCAGATGCTATTGTTGCAACGGGAAGATCTGATTACCCTAATCAAGTTAATAACCTTATCGGTTTTCCATATATTTTTAGAGGTGCACTTGATGTTAGAGCAAAAGAAATTAATGAAGAAATGAAAATGGCCGCTGCAAAGGCTATTGCTAAATTAGCTAGAGAAGAAGTTCCAGATGAGGTTATTGCTGCTTATGGTGGAGAAAGACCAAGATATGGAAAAGAATATATAATTCCTTCAACGTTTGATCCAAGACTAATCAGCGTAATTCCAGCAGCAGTTGCGGAAGCTGCGATGAAGACAGGGGTTGCTAGAAAAAAAATTAATAATTTAGAAAAATATAAAGAAGAATTATCTAGAAGATTAGATCCTTCAATGAATATTATGCAAAATATAAATGCTCAAATTAAAAAATCTCAAAAAAGAGTCGTATTTGCAGAAGGGGAAGATTCTAATATTTTAAAGGCAGCTGTTGCGTTTAAAAATAGTAAATTAGGAATACCTATTTTAATTGGAAAAGAAGAAAAAGTTAAAGAACAATTAAAAAATATTGGTTTAGATGAAAATTTTGACATTGAAATTATTAGCTCAAAAGACAATCAAAAAAGAGAAAAATATACAAAGTACTTATACGAAAAACTTCAGAGAAGCGGGATGCTGGAAAGAGAGTGTGATTATTTAGTTAGAAATGACAGAGTAACGTGGGGCTCATGTATGGTAGCCTGCGGGGATGCTGATGCTATGGTTACCGGTGCTACCAGGCACCATGCGGCGACAATGGAAAAATTAAACAAAGTAGTTGATGCTAGACCAGGAGAAATAATATTTGGTCTAACAATGTTAGTTTCAAGAGGAAAAACTGTTTTTGTATCTGACACGAATGTTCATGACAACCCAACAGCAGAACAACTTACCCAAATAGCAATTTCAAGTGCTAGAGTAGCGAGATTATTGGGTTTTGAACCTAAAGTTGCTTTTTTGTCTCATTCAACTTTTGGTAAACCTGCAACAGAGAGAACAAAACATGTAAGAGAGGCCATGGAATTAATGAAAACTAAAAAAATAGATTTTGATTATGACGGGGAAATGCAGCCTGATGTAGCTTTAAATCCTGAATACAAAGAAACTTACCCTTTCTCAAAAATTGTTGGTAACGCAAATGTTTTAATCATGCCTGCACTTCATAGTGCATCTATATCTGTGAAACTAATGAAAACATTTGGTGGAGCAAAATTAATTGGCCCGTTATTAATAGGTTTAAATCTTCCCATCGAGATTGCACCTTTAAGATCTTCTACCGCTGATATTTTAAATCTAGCTTCTATTGCCGCTTATTCTTCTGAGGTAATTAATTATAAAAATTAACTTTTATTTCTACTAAGTTCAGAGACTAAATAAATAACTGGTATAACTTGTTTCATATTTTTAATTTTTTTTGCCTGTTCTATAACTTCTTTTTTTTCTTCATCTTTGCTAGCAATACCAAAAATATAAATATTTTGATTAATGGTCTCTAGGGTATAATTATTAGATTTAACTAATTTGTTAAAAACTAAAGCAGTTCTCAATTGTGAAGTTATTAAAATGTCCTGAGCACTACTTTTAAAATTAGATTGACCTTTAATTGTAATGGCATTGTTTACCGATCTTACGCCTTTTGTTTCCCATGCTAATTTAGTAATTTTAATTTTTTCTTCTGGCTCATCTACTTTACCGCTTAAAAATATTCTACCATCTAGAATTTCAACTTGAATAAATAAAAAATATTTTTTTTCAGTTAATGCCATTCTAGCAATTAAATTTTTTTGCATCAAAGTGTCATCAATTTGCATACCTAATGTCCTTGGATCTAAACCAATACTTACTCCTTGTCCAAAAGTGCTAATATTATTTCCAACACAATTTGTTAAGATAAAAAATAGAAGAGCAAAACTAATTATTTTTTTTATCATTTTTAATTTGTAAACAAATCTCATAAACTTTTTTTTTTGAAATTTTTTCTTTTTTAGATATTAATTCTACTACATCTTTTAAACTATACTTATCAAGATACTTTTTTGCTTGATTTATAATTTCTTCATTTGGAACTATTTCATCATTATTATAAATTTTTGATATTACAATAGTCAACTCTCCCTTTAATGTCGTTTTAAATGGTTTAATTGCAGCTATCTTATCTCTATAAAAAGTTTCATGCATTTTACTAATTTCCCTAGCGATAAGAATGTCTCTGCCAAAAAAATATTCTTTAAAAAATTTTAAATAAAAATTAATTTTAATTGCTGGAATAAAAAACACTAAAGAAAAGTCTAAATCTTTTAAGTTATTTATTGTTTTAATGAAATCGTTTTCAGTTTTGGGTAAAAAACCATAAAAAATAAACTTATCATCAAATCCTGAGACGGAGACGGCAGCAGTTATTGCTGATGGCCCTGGCAAAGGATAAATTGGGATTTTTTTTTCAATACATTTTTTAACTAACAAAAGTCCTGGGTCTGAAAGTGTTGGTGTGCCAGCATCAGAAATTAAAGACAAAATCTTGCCCTCATTTAAATATTCAATAATCTTTTGTAATTCTTTTTGTTCATTAAACTTATGATAAGAAAACAATTTTTTTTTAATCTCATAATGATTAAGCAACTTT
>SYDM01000031.1 GCA_005801485.1 Rickettsiales bacterium | reverse complement strand
TTTTGTTGAAAAAAATAAAATTAATATAATTGAATGAAATTTTATTTTCATATATTTAAAAACATGGATAATCTAAGTATTTTAAAACAAATTGGAAATACACCATTAATTAGATTAAAACAAGCTTCGGAATTAACTGGATGCAATATTTATGGTAAAGGAGAATATTTTAATCCTGGCGAATCTATAAAAGATCGTGCTGCACTCTTTATTGTTGAGGATGCCATTAAAAATAATAAAATTCAAAAAGGTGGAATAGTTGTTGAAGGAACTGCGGGAAATACCGGTATAGGTTTAGCTGTTGTAACTAAAGCTTATGGTCTTAACTTAAAAGTTGTAATCCCGCGAACTCAATCAATTGAAAAAAAAAAGATACTTAAAGATTTAGGCGCAGAACTTATTGAGGTAGATGCAGTCCCTTACACAAATCCAAATAATTATATTAAACAATCCAAAAAGATTGCAGATGAACTTTTAGGATCAAATAAAAATGGTGTTTTGTGGGCTAATCAATTTGACAACACCATAAATACAGAAGCACATATTCAAACAACTGCTAAAGAAATATGGACTCAAACTGCTGGACAAGTTCATGGATTTGTATGCTCGGTTGGAACTGGAGGGACTTTGGCTGGAGTTTCTATTGGGTTAAAAGAAAGAAATAAGAATATTAAAATTGCCTTAGCAGATCCAATGGGCTCCTCGTTATATTCTCATATAAAATTTAATAAACTAGAAAATACTGGAAATTCAATTACAGAAGGAATAGGCACAGCTAGAATTACTAAAAATTTTGAAAAAGCTTTAATAGATGATGCTTTTCAAATCACTGATGAGGAAGCTTTAAATATAATATTTAAGTTAAAAGAAGATCAAAATATTAGTTTAGGTGGATCGTCCGGTATCAATATTGGTGGTGCTATTAGATTAGCTAAACAATTGGGTCCTAGACACAATATTGTAACAATACTTTGTGACCCAGGTAAACGTTATGCTAGTAAAATTTACAATAAAGAATTTTTAAAAAGTAAAAATTTACCTATACCAAGTTGGCTATAATATTTGGCTTAAAAATAGTTTTGTTCGATCTGATTTAGGATTTTCAAAAAATTCTTTAGTTTTAGCTCTTTCTACAATTCTTCCTTCATCCATAAAAATCATATTATCTGCAACTTCTTTAGCAAAACCCATTTCATGAGAAACTACAATCATGGTCATACCCTCTTTTGCTAGATCAACCATTACATCCAAAACCTCTTTAATCATCTCTGGATCCAAAGCAGAAGTGGGTTCATCAAATAACATAATTTTTGGCTTCATACATAAGGCTCTAGCAATTGCGGCTCTCTGTTGTTGACCACCCGAAAGTTGACCTGGAAATTTTAATGCTTGATCTGTAATTTGTACTCTTTTTAAATTTGTCATAGCAAGTTCTTCTGCTTGCTTTTTTGGTATTTTTTTAACCCAGATTGGTGCAAGCGTGCAATTCTCTAAAATTGACAAATGAGGAAATAAATTAAATTGCTGAAACACCATTCCAACCTCAGCTCGTATCTTTTCTATATCTTTAGTGTCTTCCGATAATTCATTACCATCAACAATTATTGTTCCTTCCTGGTGTTTTTCTAATCTATTAATACATCTAATTAAAGTTGATTTACCAGAACCTGAAGGACCACAAATCACAATTTTTTCTTTTGTTTTAACTGAAAGCTCTATATCTTTTAGCGCATGAAAGTCTCCATACCATTTATTAACTGATTTAAGTGTTATAATTTCATTGCTCATATTTTTTATCTTTCAGTATTTAATTTCTTTTCTAAATTTTGACTATATCTACTCATAATGAAGCAAAAAATAAAGAAAACTATAGCCGCAAACACATATCCTTCAGTTGCAAATCCTAACCATTTAGGGTTTGATTTTGCCACGTTTATCATTCCTGCAAATTCGAACACGCCTACAATTAAAATTAAAGGTGTATCCTTAAATAGTGCTAAAAATGTATTTGCAACACCAGGAATAACTAATTTCAAGGCTTGGGGCATGATTATTAAGAGATGCATCTTCCAATAACCCATTCCAATAGCTTTAGCGGCATCATATTGACCTCTAGGTAAAGATTGTAGGCCGCCTCTAACAACTTCTGCCATGTAAGCAGCTTCAAAAAGTATAATTCCAATAATACATCTTGCTAATTTGTCTAAATAAACATCTTCTGGCAGGAATAATGGAAACATATTTGATGCCATAAATAATACTGTGATTAACGGAACGCCTCGCCAAAGTTCTATAAACCCAATTGAAAAATATTTAATAGCTATAAGTTCTGATCTTCTGCCCATAGCAAGCATTATTCCGATAGGAAAACAAAAAATAATTCCAAAAATAGCTATAATTAAAGTTAAAGCTAACCCACCCCAGGCTTCAGTTTCTACATAAACTAAGCCACCAACATCTCCAAGAATTAGGTTGATAGCAATAAAAGGAAAAATAAAAAGTAAAAATAAAATTATATATTTTTTTATTTTAGGCTTAGAGAAAATTGCAAAAGTTGCTGTTAAAATAAGTAAAATAAAGGCTAAGTTTATTCTCCATATCTCATCATTAGGATATAAACCATAAATAAATCTTTTTAACCATACATTGATAAAAATCCAGCAGGCACCGCTTCCGGTGCACTCTTCTTTAGTGGTTCCTATAAAATTAGCATCTAATATAAACCAATCTAACAGCAATGGAATAATTTTTAATAAAAAAAATAGAGACAAAATAGTTAAAATAGAATTAAAAAAATCTATATTTAAATTTTTATTTAATTTATTTACTAAATTAAAATTTGTTAATTCAAATCTCATCAAATAAAGTCCTATAAAGGCTAAAAAAAAAGGTAATAAGAAACTATTTGTTAAGTTGATAGATAAAAAAGAAGACAAAATAACATCTGTTAAACCTAAAGAAAATAAAATTAAACCAATAAAAATTAATATACTTTTATTAGCATTTGTTTTTAAAAATTTATTTATTTGTTTCATTCTATTTTTCTTTCAGGGCAATTTTTGTGTTATATAAATTCATAAAATAGGAAATAAATATACTTAGAGTTAAGTAAGTACCCATAGTAATAGTTATAATCTCAATTGCTCTTCCTGTTTGATTTAAAGCTGTGCCAGCAAATACAGATACAAGATCTGGATAAGCAATAGCAGCTGCTAATGATGAATTTTTAGTTAAATTTAAATATTGATTAGTTGTAGGTGGAATTATAATTCTTAAAGCTTGAGGTAGAACAACTAATTTTAAAGTTTGACCAGGTGTAAGTCCTAATGATGCAGAAGCTTCTTTCTGTCCTTTTCCAACTCCCAAAATTCCTGCTCTTACATTTTCGGCAATAAAACTGGATGTATATAAAGAGAGAGCAAAAACTAAAGATAAAAACTCGGGTATAATTGAAACGCCACCTCTAAAATTAAAAACGGTATCTGATAAATTATAAATTTCAGGATACTCAAATTCTAACTCTACAAAACCAAAAATAAAACCACTAGAACATAAGGTAAGTAAAATTAAGAAAGAAATTATTAATTTTGGATACTCTTTACCCAAGTTTTCTTTCTGTTTTTTAGCATAAATAAGAACAAAAATAATTGCTATAACAGAAGCAATAAGACTACTTAAAAAAAAATAAAAATTAGTCCAAATAAATTTTGGGACAAAAACTCCTTTAATTGTAACATAAATAGCGTCCCCTATGTTAATTGCATTTTCCGGTAAAGGTAGAGCTCTTAAAACTGAGAAATACCAAAAGAAAATCTGCAAAATTAAAGGAACATTTCTAAAAAATTCAACGTAAAAATCTGATAATTTTAGAACTAAAATATTGCTAGAAAGTTTTGCTATTCCGAAAGTTACTCCAAGAATAGTTGCAAAAAATATGCCAATGACTGAAACTAGAATTGTATTTAAAAGTCCAACTAAATAGGCTTTATAATATGGGCTACTTCCATCGTAATCTATTAAACTGAATTGAATATCAAAAGAGGCTGCATTAGTTAAAAAACCATAGCCAAAATCTATACCAAAGCTATCCATATTAACGTAGGCATTAAACCAAAAATAAGCAATGACTGCAAAAACGATAAAAACAGTTATTATTTGAGGTGCTAACCTTCTTATAGTTCTACTATTCATGCTACATTTATTTTAAGGGAGAATAAAAAAAAGGGCTAGGAAAATCTAGCCCTTTTAATGTTTTAATTTATTTATTCGAATTATCTAGCAGGAGGTACGTATAATAGACCGCCCTGACTCCATAATGCATTGGGTCCTCTTACTGGTAAAATACCAGTATCAGCTATATTTCTTTTATAGCTTTCACCATAATTACCAACTTGCTTGATAATATTTATGCTCCATTCATTACCAACACCTAAAAGAGCGCCAAGGCCACCTTCAACGCCAAGAAGTCTTTTAATTTGTGGATTGTCTGAAGTTTTTAATGAATCTGCATTTGCTGAATTTATTCCGTATTCTTCGGCTTCAATCATTGCAAATAGTGACCATCTAACAATATCTTCCCAAACTTGGTCACCATGTCGTACTGCAGGTCCAAGTGGTTCTTTTGAAATTGTCTCAGGTAATACTAGATGATCAGCTGGGTTTTTCAATTTAGTTCTTTGTGCAGCTAAACCAGATTTATCAGTTGTGAAAGCATCGCAACGACCTGCGTCGTAAGCTTGATTTACTTCATCTGCTTTATCAAAAGCAACCGGTTCATATTTGATTTTTTTCGCATTGAAAAAATCTCTCATATTTAACTCAGTTGTTGTACCGGTTTGAGTGCAAACAGTAATACCATTTTTAAATTGGTTTACTGATGTTATACCTGAACTTTTTTTTACCATGAAACCTTGTCCATCATAAAAGGTAACACCAACAAACGATAAGTTTAAGTCAGCATCTCTTGTTAAGGTAATAGTTGTGTTTCTTGATAGAACGTCGATTTCACCAGATTGTAATGATGTAAATCTTACTTTAGCCGACAGAGGAACGAACTTCACTTTACCTGCGTCTCCTAATACGGCAGCGGCTACTGCTCTACAAACATCAACATCGATACCAGACCAATTTCCAGACGCATCAGCATTTGAAAATCCTGGAAGACCTTCTGATACTCCACATTTCACATGACCTTGTTTAATTGTTTTATTCAAAGTTTTAGATTTTTTTTCAGCAAATGCTTCTGATTGGAATCCAATCAATAAAGCAATTGATACTAGAAAATAAGAAAACTTTTTTAACGATTTAATCATATTTTTAGATATCCTTTTTTTTTATTAATAAACTTTGATCGATCAAAGCTTTAACAACACTTTATTTAAAAAAAAATCTCTATACAAGTTCATTTAAATCATAGCTCTTATCTATTAGAAACTTTACTATATGTAGTCTAAATTGTTAAAATTAAACAAAATATAGAGATATTTGATTTTAAATAAGCTAATTAATCTTTTTTAAAATTTGAAGAAGTAATTTCAAATAATCTGCTTATTGTTCTTTTGTAAGAGTCAATTAATCTTCTTGCGGAAGTAAAATTATTCAAATTGAAATTAGAACTTGCCATCATTGCAATTTGTTTTTCATAAAAAATATCAATTAAAGTAATAAATCTTTGTTGTTGATTCACATTTTCATCGGTAAAATTTGGAATATTATCCAAAGTAACAAAACTACATTTATCAGCAATGGCTAGATAATCTTCGGCTCCAAGATTAACTTCACACAATTCTCTAAAATTAAATCTAGCGATACCCTCATAATAAGAATTGATCATAAATGTTCTTCGTTTGATGTTTAATTTAATTATGGATTTTGTTTTTCCTTTAGTAAGCTTTCTAAATAGCTGATTTATTTGAAAAGTTGATTGCACATTTAACGGGTAAAAGAAGCGTTCTAGCTTTAATTTTTTCGATCTTCTGTAATCTTGATTAATTACTAGTTCATGTTGAATACAAAAATTTTTAATAATTTTAATAAAAGAAATAAACTGCTCTCTTTGTAGACCGTCTTTATATAAATGATCAATTTTTATGTTTGAAGAAATTAAAACTTTAATATTTTCTCTAAAAATAACCTCAAATAATTTACCTAAAATCATAGCATCTACAATATTAGTTACTTGTAATTCATCTAGATAAAGTAGGTCTGTTTTCATTTTTAAATTTTTCACAAAAGCCTCTATAGAATTATCTTGGCTTTTTTGTT
>SYDM01000118.1 GCA_005801485.1 Rickettsiales bacterium | reverse complement strand
ATTAACCAAAGGAATGCCAAACGCTGCTGTTTTGCCTGTGCCCGTTTGAGCGGTGCCTAAAATATCCTTGCCTTCAAGAGCAACTGGAATAGCTTGAGCTTGAATAGGTGTTGGTGTTTTAAAATTAATGACAGCAATCGAATCCATTAAAGTTTTCTCTAGATTAAGTGAATTAAAGTTTTCCATAGTGTTAAGTTGAATGAAGCTTATATTTTGCTCTTCACAGGCATCTATATACCTTTGTAGAAGCTTTACAACTTTTTTGATAAGTTAAGAGATGCGAAGACGAAAGAAACGAACCTTTGTTCAGTATCTAAAGCGTAAAAGAAAAAAAAGAAATACAAAGGGTATATTAAAAATAATTATGGAGGCAAATAAAAATGTCAAAAAGGTATAGCGGAAAGTCTTTTAAAGACTCTAGCATAATGAAAAAAGCTAAACTTACAATTAAAGAGAAGAGAAAGTTCAAAAGAGAAAAGAAAAAAAAGTAGAATGTGTGGTCGGTACGTCGTTACCAAACCTGTAAGCAAAACTATTGATTTAGTAAAAACCAATATTAAAGTTGAAGATAAAGATAATTACAACGCACACCCAACCCAAAAGCTTCCAATTATTAAATCTTATACAAATGGAAAAGCACTTGAAAATTATTCTTGGGGTCTTATTCCTTCTTGGGCTAAGGATAAAAAAGATTTTAGGCCATTGATTAATGCTAGATTAGAAACTTTAATGGAAAAAGTTTCTTTCAAAAAACTTATACAAACCTCGAGATGTTTAATTGTTGCTGATGGTTATTATGAATGGAAAAAAGAAAATAAAGCAAAAACTCCTTATTATTTTACCAAAACTGATAGCAGCTTAATTTTTTTCGCTGGTATACACCAAAACAATCAATTTTGTATAATAACTAGAGAGGCTATGAATGAGGTCAAAGACATTCATGACCGCGAACCTTTAATAATAAACGAAGAACAAATTTCAAATTATTTAAATATAAAAAAGGAAGGTATGGATATTTTAAGAAGTATTAAACGGCCTGAACTAAAATTTCATGAGGTTAATAAAGATGTAAATAAACCTATTAACAACGACCCATCTTTAATAAATCTTAAGACTTTATAATCGTTAAGTGACCCATTTTTCTTTTTTCTTTTATTTCATATTTTAAATAATCAAAAAAGAACTCATTTTTAGAATAATCTTTTGCTCTATAAATTTTAATTTCTTCACCAATAATATTAATCATTTCAGCATTATAATTTTTATTTAATTCTATTTTTTCAAGATTACATACAGCTCTAACATGGTTTTCAAACTGACTAATATTATACGCATTAATAGTTAAATGCCCTGAGTTATGAACTCTTGGCGCTATTTCATTAACAAGTAAATTATTTTTATCATCAATAAAGTATTCAATACACATCGTGCCAATATAACCTAACTTTTCAGCTAAAAGCTTTGCTTGAAGCTGCGCTTGAGTAAAAATATTTTTATCAATGACCGCTGGTATCACTGATTTATTTAATATTTGATTAACGTGAATATTTTCAATGGGCTCATAGATTAGATAATCATTATTTAAAAACCTGGTAATAATTACTGATATTTCTTTTTTTAGATTAATTTTTTTTTCTAAAATATATTTTTTTTTAAAATCAATATTGAGTAAGTCAGCTTCGTCTTTATTATTTATGACATATTGTCCTTTTCCATCGTATCCTAAAGTACATGTCTTTAGAAAACCTGGTAACAAATTTTCATTGCTATAAATGTCTGATTTATTTTCGATTAATACATAATTAGTTGTTTTAAACCCTTCATTATTTATAAACTCTTTTTCTGTAAAACGATTTTGAACTATTTGATTAATGGATGGTTTAGGGAAAACAGGCTTAAACTTTGAAATATATTCAAGAACTTTAAAAGGTATATTTTCAAATTCAAAAGTAACAATATCAACTTTATTTATAAAATCTTCAATTTTTTTTAATTTATTATAATCCGTAATAATAATTTCATTACAAAAATTTTTTGCAGGAGCTTTAGGATCGTCACTTAAAATGACGGTTTTAATTTTAAGTTTTTTTGCTGCCGCTGCAAGCATACTACCAAGTTGTCCTCCACCAATAATTCCTAGGACAGGATTTGCTTTAGTCATTATTATTTAGGTTTTTTTTTAATAGCAGCAGTCTGAATTCTACGCCATTTTTCTAAATTTTTTTTTATTTTACTATCTGATAGGGCAATAATTGATGCCGCTAAAAGGCCGGCATTAAAAGCTCCATTTTCTCCAATCGCAACTGTTCCAACAGGAATGCCTTTGGGCATTTGAACAATAGATAATAAACTATCAAGTCCCTTTAATTTTTTAGTTTCCACCGGCACTCCAATCACTGGTAAGGTAGTCATTGAAGCAATCATTCCAGGCAAATGTGCAGAGCCGCCTGCTCCAGCAACAATGACAGAAAAGTTATTTTTTACAGCAGTTTTTGCAAATGCAAACATTCTATCTGGTGTTCTATGAGCAGAAACTATTTTTGTTTCAAATTTAATTTTTAGTATTTTTAATATATCTTCACATTTTTTCATTACAGAATAATCGGATTGACTACCCATAACAATTGCCACTTTTAAGCTTTTTTTATTTATAATCATCAAGCTAAATCTAGCAAGTTAATCATTAAAAATAAATTCATATTAATAAATACTATAAGTTGATTTTAATTATCTCAATGAAAGACTCAAACTTCATAGTACAGCCTATCAAGCGTTTTTGCAGATATTATAATAACTTGATTTGGTAATATTAGAATTAAGTTAAATACTTCTTCGACTAACCCAGTTGCCCCAGAAACCACTTTCAACTTGGTTTTGTAATTCAAACATAGATAATTTTTTAAATCTTCTATTT
>SYDM01000117.1 GCA_005801485.1 Rickettsiales bacterium | reverse complement strand
TTTTTCTAATTAATTCTGCACTTGGACCTATAAATTTTATTCCATGATTATTTGTTATTTCTGCAAATTTTGCATTTTCCGATAAAAAACCATAACCTGGATGAATAGCTTCTGCCCCAGTAAGATCTGCAGCAGAAATTATTGCAGCAATATTTAAATAACTATTTTGAGGTTGGTGGGAACCAATACAAACACTTTCATCAGCCATTCTTACATGCATAGAATCAGCGTCAACATCAGAATGAACTGCAACAGTTGAAATACCCCATTCTTTGCAAGCCCTAATCACTCTAACAGCAATCTCTCCTCTGTTGGCAATCAAAACTTTTTTAAACATTAAATTATTTTAAAAGAATTAAGGTTTGTCCAAACTCAACAGGTTGCCCATCTTTTACTAATATTTTTTTTACTTCTCCGTCTCTTGTTGTGGGGATATGATTCATTGTTTTCATAGCTTCAACGATCATTATTGTTTGTCCTTTTTTGATTTTTTCTCCAACTTTAACAAAATGATTTGCACCTGGTTCGGGCGCCAAATAAGCTGTGCCAATAATTGGAGACTTTATTCTAATTCCTTCTTCTTCCTCATTTAAAACAGCTTTGTTGTTAGAAATCAAATTTTCAGATAATTTACTTATACCAGCTGCTTTGACTGCTTTGGAAACCTTTATTTTAGTATCGCCATCTTGATATTCAAGCTCAGTTAATTTGAATTCGTCTAAATTATCTACAAGCTCTTTAATTAACTTTTTGTCTATCTTCATTTTTTATAATTTCTTTAATTCCTTCTAATGCTAAAATATAGCCTTTTACTCCAAAACCACAAATAATACTTCTTGCCGTCTTACTTATTAAAGATTTATGTCTGAATTTTTCCCTATTGTATATATTTGTAATGTGTAATTCTACTATAGGCATTGTTAGAATCATAAGAGCATCTCTAATTGCTACTGATGTATGGGTATATCCAGCAGCATTAATTATTAAACCATGAAATTTTTTTCTAGAATTTTGAATAAAATCTATAATTTTACCTTCAATATTCGATTGTTTGAAAGTTACTTGAATATCTTTTTTTTTTGCAAAATTTTTACAATCTTTTTCAATTTTTTTTAACGTTACAGACCCGTATTTGTTTATCTCTCTTTCGCCTAAAAGATTAAGGTTCGGACCATTAATTATAATAATTTTGTACTTCATTTTTTGAAAAGTAGATATATTAGATATCTTAATTATGGTTAAAATACAATTAAATGGACGTAATTTAAAATTAAGTAATAAATACTCTATAGCCATATTATTAAAAAAATATAAAATCGAAAGTAAAAAAGTTGCAGTTGAATTAAACGGTAAGATAATTAATCGAAATAAATATAAATTAATTTATATAAAAAATAAGGACAAAATTGAAATAGTGCATTTTATTGGTGGTGGGTAATCCTTATGAAGAAAGATATTTTTAAAATAGATAATCAAATTCTAAAATCTAGATTAATTGTAGGTACTGGCAAATATAAAAATTTTAAAGAAACAGCTGAAGCGGTTAAAGCATCTGGAGCTAACATGGTTACTGTAGCTATTAGACGATTAAATATTTTAGATAAAAAAAAACCTATATTAACCGATTATTTAAACCCAAAACTAATAAAATATCTTCCTAATACTGCAGGCTGCTTTAACGCAGATGAATCTCTGAGAACATTAAGATTGGCTCGAGAGATAGGTGGATGGAAAATGGTCAAATTAGAGGTCATAGGAGATAAAAAAACTTTATATCCTGATATGATAGAAACATTAAAAGCAACTAAAGTATTAGTTCAAGAAGGATTTAAAGTTTTAGTTTATTGTTCAGACGATCCATTATTGGCCAAAGAGCTGGAGTATCTAGGTGCATCCGCTGTAATGCCATTAGCTTCTCCAATAGGTTCAGGCCAAGGAATACAAAATAAAATTAATTTATCTATTATAATTAAAAATGCTAAGGTACCAATTATAGTTGATGCTGGCATTGGTACAGCTTCTGATGCAACTATTGCGATGGAATTAGGATGTGATGGAGTTCTAGTTAATAGTGCAATTGCTAAAGCAAAAAATCCTCTTTTAATGGCACAATCTTTCAAAAACGCAGTAATCTCTGGCCGTCAATCTTTTATCGCTGTCAGAATGCAAAAATCATTTTATGCAGATGCCAGCAGTCCATCTAAAGGTTTAATCTAGGAAGGTTTTTTTCTTCTCACCCACAGTGTTCTAGGAGATTTTTTTTTCTCTTTTTTCTCATTATTTTTTTTTTTCACCAAAACAGATTTTTTATTATTTTCATCTTTTGTTAAATTTTTTACCTCATTTGTTTTTTCTTTAGTTAACATCTCAAATCCTTCAATTTTATTTATATTTTCAATTTTATTAATTAATTTTTTATTTTTATCGAATAAATTGAGACTATACTCGGGAATAATAAGTTGAGGATCTGCGATAAAATTGATTTTTATTTTAAATTTACTTTCAAAATAATTAATTTCCTTATTTAAAATTTTATTTATATAAATCTTAACTTTTTCAGGAACATGAACGTCTATACTCTTTACTTTATCTGTAAATGATAGCATTTCTGATTTTTTTATTATTTTTAAAGCA
>SYDM01000116.1 GCA_005801485.1 Rickettsiales bacterium | reverse complement strand
TAAATCAACGTTTATTTTACTTCACTCAGACTGTCAAAAGAAAAAGCGGTGTCTTTTTTCGCACCGCATTAACTTTTTCACACTTTCATAAATAAGTTCTCTACTCTACCGCAATTTAGGAAAATCTTATATAGCAAAAGCACCGCTATCGAGGAATAAAAAGCAACTTACTTTTTTTAAAAAAATAAAACAACCAATTTCTTGGAGGCAACGCCCAGAATCGAACTGGGATACAAAGATTTGCAGTCTTCTGCGTAACCATTCCGCCACGTTGCCAGTTTTGATTATATCTATTTAAATCATTTAGTTGTCTCATTAAAGAAAATTCTATGATTTTAAGAAGACATTTCCTTTGATATAAAATCTATAACATTTTAGCTAAATTTTATATGGAATTTAAAAAATACGATCATTTTATCGAAGAAAAAAAAATCTATGATTTTTGGGAAAATAAAAAATTATTTGAACCTGTAAAGAGTAAATCAAACAAAAAATTTTCAGTTGTTATTCCTCCACCAAACGTAACAGGCCGTTTACACATGGGTCATGCATTAAATAATAGTTTACAGGATGTATTGGTTAGATTTTATAGAATGAAGGGATATGAAACTTTATGGCAACCTGGGACAGATCATGCAGGTATTGCTACACAGGCTATTGTTGAAAAAAAATTAGCAGAGGAAGGAATTAATAAGAATGATTTAGGAAGAGATAAGTTTATTAAAAAAGTTTGGGAATGGAAAGCTGAATCAGGTGACTTAATTCTTGATCAATTGAAAAAACTAGGTTGTTCTTGTGATTGGTCACGTTCGAAGTTTACTATGGACGAGGAACTATCCAATGCTGTTATAAAAGTATTTGTTTCTCTCTATAATAAACAGCTAATAAACAAAGACAAAAAACTTATAAATTGGGATACAAAATTACAAACAGCTATTTCCGATCTAGAAGTTATTCAACAAGATGTTCAATCTCAGCTTTATTATATTAAATATCCAATTGAAAATTCTAAAGATTTTATAACAATATCAACAACAAGGCCAGAAACTATGATGGGTGATGCAGCAATAGCAGTTAACCCAAAAGATAATAGATATAAAAATTTAATTGGAAAACTTGTCACTATACCAATCGTAAATAGAAAAATTAAAATAATAAAAGATAATTATGCAGATCCAAAGCAAGGAACGGGAGCAGTTAAAATTACACCAGCACATGATTTTAATGATTATCTTGTTGGTAAGAGAAATAATTTAGACATTATCAATATTCTAGAAAAAGACGGAACAATTAACAAAAATGGAATTTCAACTTATGTAGGTTTAGATCGTTTTGAAGCTAGAAAACAAATCATTAAAGAACTCAAAGAGAAATTTTTTTTAGATAAAATTGAAACAATAAAAAATAAAGTTCCTTATGGTGATCGCTCAAATACCATCATAGAACCACTTCTGACAGAGCAGTGGTTCGTCAATGCAAAAAAATTAGCAAAAAAATCTATAGAAGTAGTTAAGAAAGGAAAAACAACTTTTTTTCCTGAAAATTGGACAAAGACTTACTTTCAATGGATGAACAATATTGAACCTTGGTGTATTTCTAGACAAATTTGGTGGGGTCATAGAATTCCAGTTTGGTATAGCCAAGATAAGAAAATTTTTGTAGCTGAAAATTATAAATCAGCTGAAGCTCTAGCAAAAAAACATTATAAAAATAAAGATTTTAAATTAACCCAAGAAACCGATGTTCTCGATACATGGTTTTCATCAGCACTTTGGCCTTTTGCTACATTAGGATGGCCAAAAAATACTAATGAATTAAAAAAATTTTATCCAACTTCAGTTTTAGTAACCGGCTTTGATATAATTTTTTTCTGGGTAGCAAGAATGCTTATGATGGGCAATCATTTTTTAAAAAAGACACCTTTTAATAAAGTATATGTACATGCACTTGTTAGAGATGAAAAAGGACAAAAAATGTCTAAGTCCAAAGGAAATGCTATCGATCCTTTAGATTTAATAAACGAATTTGGCGCCGATCCATTAAGATTTACTTTAATTGCAATGGCTTCTCCTGGCAGGGATATTAAATTATCAAAAGATAGAATAACTGGATACAGAAATTTTATTACAAAAATATGGAGCGCTAATAATTTTTTAAAATTAAATAATTGTTCACTTAATAAGCAGCCAGAAATTAAAAAAGTTAAATTGATAATAAATCAATGGATATATGTAGAGCTTCAAAAAACACTAGAACAAGTTACTAAAAATATAAAAGATTTTAGATTTGATGAAGCTAGTAGAGTTGTTTATAATTTTGTTTGGCATACATTCTGTGATTGGTATATTGAGTTTTTAAAACCAATATTTAATTCAAACAACAAAAGTTCAATTAATGAAGCAAAAGCTTTTTCTACTTATATTCTCTCAAATATTCTTAAGCTTTTACATCCATTTATTCCATTTTTTACTGAATTTATTTGGAAAGAAAATAAATTAGATAAAATATTAAACTCCGATCTTATTAACGCTAGTTGGCCTAATATTGAAAAAGTTAAGTTATTTAATCAAAGTTCATTAGAAATTAAAACATTGATACAAATTATTTCTGAAATTAGATCTACAAAAGTACAATTAAATATTCCACCAAAAGAGTATTGCAATATTATGTATTTTAATGAAACTAAAAAAATTAAAAAATCAATAAATGCAAATATTGAAATAATAAGACAAGTTGGTCGAGTTAATAAAATAATTCAAAAAAAAGACGACATTAAAAATGTTATTCAAATGGTAGTATTAAATGAAAAGATTGGATTGGAATTTGAAACAAATATAGATATCCAATCTCAAAAACAAAGGCTTTCGACCAAACAAACAGAGATTGAAAATAAAATTAATTCTTTAAATAATAAGCTTAGTAATAAAGAATATTTAAAGAAAGCTCCTAAAGATATAGTTGTTTCAGACAAGGATTCATTAAGAGATTTAAAGATTGAACAAATTAAATTAAAAAGTATTCTATCTAGCATAAGCTAAATCATGAAATTTGATAAAAAAAAATTACCAAGTCGTCATACAACATTAGGCCCAGATAGAGCTCCGCATCGATCTTTCTATTATGCTATGAAATTAACGCAAAAGGATGTCGCAAAGCCATTCGTTGGTGTTGTTACAACTTGGAATGAAGCAGCGCCTTGTAATACGACTTTAATGAGACAGGCTCAATCAGTAAAAAAAGGTGTAATCGATGCAAGTGGAACGCCTCGAGAATTTTGTACAATTACTGTGACTGATGGAATTGCTATGGGACACGAGGGAATGAAATCTTCATTAATCTCTAGAGAAATAATTGCAGATTCAACTGAACTTACAGTAAGAGGTCATTCTTATGATGCTTTAGTTGGAGTTGCAGGTTGCGATAAATCTTTGCCAGGTTTGATGATGGCGATGTGTAGATTAAATGTTCCAAGTGTTTTTATTTATGGAGGCTCAATACTTCCAGGAAGATATAAAGGTAAAGACGTAACAGTTGTAGATGTTTTTGAGGCAGTAGGTCAACACTCAGCAGGAAATATAACTGAAAAAGAACTTACCGAATTAGAATTAGTTGCTTGTCCTAGTGCCGGTGCGTGTGGTGGACAATTCACAGCTAATACTATGGCATGTGTATCTGAAGCAATTGGATTAGCACTTCCTTATTCATCTGGAACCCCAGCACCGTATTTGGAAAGAGATAAATATGCATATTTAAGCGGTAAAACAGTTATGAATTTATTAGCTAAAAATATACGTCCTAGAGATATTGTAACAAAAAAATCTTTAGAAAATGCTGCTGTTATAGTTGCTGCCACAGGAGGTTCGACAAATGCCGCATTACATTTACCTGCAATAGCAAATGAATGTGGAATTAAATTTGATTTAATGGATGTTGCAAAAATATTTAAAAAAACACCTTACCTTGCTGATTTAAAGCCTGGAGGAAAATATGTGGCTAAAGATATGTTTGAAGCTGGGGGTGTACCAATAGTTTTAAAAACTTTATATGAAGGTGGTTACATACATGGAGATTGCTTAACAGTCACAGGCAAGACAATGAAAGAAAATTTAAAGACAGTTAAATTTAATGATAACCAAAAAGTAATTCGTAGATACAATAATCCACTTTCTCCAACAGGTGGCGTAGTAGGATTAAGAGGCAACTTAGCTCCAGAAGGAGCAATTGTTAAAGTGGCAGGTTTAAAAAAATTAAAATTTACAGGTAAAGCTAGATGTTTTGATAACGAGGAACTAGCTTTCGTAGCAATTAAAAAAAGACAATATAAAGACGGAGATGTAATTGTAATAAGATATGAAGGTCCAAGAGGCGGGCCGGGCATGAGAGAAATGCTTTCAACAACAGCTGCAATATATGGACAAGGCAAAGGTGAAACTGTAGCTCTTATAACAGATGGTAGATTTTCTGGAGGAACTAGGGGATTTTGTATTGGACACGTAGGACCAGAAGCATTTGTTGGAGGTCCAATAGCTTTATTAAAGAATGGAGACATAATTGATATTGATGCAGTTAATGGAAGTATAAACGTAAGATTAAGTAGCAAAGAGTTAAGATTAAGAAAAAAGAATTGGAAAGCTAAAAAAATTAATTTTGGAAGCGGAACTCTCTGGAAATATGCACAAACAGTTGGTCCAAGTTTTAAAGGTGCAACAACTCATCCTGGCGCCAAAAAAGAACTGCAGTGTTACGCTGATATTTAAATGAAAGTAAAACCAGTAATTTTGTGCGGAGGTACTGGTACAAGGTTATTTCCAGGTTTAAAAAAAAATCCTTCAAAACAGTTTATAGATTTTGGTGGTTGGACTTTATTTGACAAAACATTAAATAGAATAAAATCGATTGAATTTGATTACCCTATTATTAGCACCAATAAAATTTATAAAAATCTAGTCCTTAAAGCACTCAAAAAAAATCGTATAAAAGAATTTAAAATTATTTTAGAACCCTTTAAAAAAAATACAGCTCCTGCTGTTATAACATCAACTTTATTAGAAAATATTAAGATTAATCAACCAATTTTATTTTTACCTTCCGATCATTATATTCCTGATAAAAATAAATTTAATAAAATACTAAAAAATAATATTAATAACTTAAATTCTAAAAATATTTTCTTATTTGGAATTAAACCGAATTTACCTAGAACTGACTATGGGTATTTATCTATTAAGAAAGTTAATAAAAACATTAAAAGCGTCAATAAATTTATTGAAAAACCACATAAAAGATTTGCTTCAAAATTAATAAGAAATGGAAGTTTATGGAATTCAGGTATTTTTTTAATTAGAAAAGATTCATTGATTAATAATGCTAAAAAATTACAAAAAAAATTATTTAACCAATGCCTTGGTTCATTAATAGGCGTAAATCAAGAAAGTAGGATTTTTTCATTAAATGAAAAATATTTTGCCAGAATCAAACCAATTTCATTTGATTATGCTATTTTAGAAAAAGCAAATGAAATTAATGCAATTCAATTACAAACGAGCTGGTCTGATCTAGGTAGTTGGATTGAAATATTTAAAATATTAAAAAAGCAAATCAAACCTAAGTTTATTAAAAAAAATACTTTTTTTAGACCTTGGGGAAAATATATTAATTATTTTTATGGAAAAAGTTTTTTACTTAAAGAATTAACAGTAAATAAAAAATCTTCCATAAGTTTGCAAAAACATTTTCACAGGTCAGAACTTTGGACAGTTACAGCCGGTAAACCTAAAATAACTCTAAATAACAAAAAATTTTATAAAAATGTTGGAGAGAATATCTACATACCAAAAGAATCAATCCATAGAATTGAAAATTTGTTTAATAAACCTGTTAAAATAGTAGAAGCACAAATTGGGAAAATTTTAAGAGAAACTGATATTTTAAGATATCAAGATATTTATGGCAGAACTAATTAATTTCCAACTCTATTGGAGCGTGATCCGAAGGTTTTGCTCTTGATCGTAGTTTTTTATTAATCTTAATACTTTTAATATTTTCAATTAGATTATCTGAGATTAAGAAATGATCTATACGCATCCCATAATTTTTTTGCCAAGAGCCGGCCATATAATCCCAAAAAGTATATTCTTGCTTAGTTTTATGCATGAATCTAAAAGCATCTTTAAAGCCATAATTTAATAATTCTCTAAAATATTTCCTTATCTCAATTTTAAATAATGCGTCATTACTATATTTTTCGTGATTATAAACATCTATTTCTTCTGGAATAATATTAAAATCTCCTGAAATAATAATATTTTTTTCTATAGCAAATTCCTTTTTAACGGATTTTAAAAATTTCGTTAACCAATTTTTTTTATATTCATATTTTTCAGTATTTATTGAATTACCATTTGGTACATATATATTTATTAATTTAATTTTTTTTTTATTATTAATTATTTCACCAGTGATAATTCTTGATTGCTTTAAATCATCATTGATAAAATCTATTTTAATATTGTTTATTTTAATTTTAGATAAAAATGCTACGCCATTATAACTTTTTTGGCCGAATACAAACGATTCATAACCTAACTCTTTAAATTGAACTATAGGGAAATTTATATTTTCTGTTTTGATTTCTTGTAAAAAAACAATGTCTGGTTCATCATTTTTTAAATATTCTAAAATATTTTCAATTCTTGCTCTTACAGAATTTACATTCCATGAAGCAATTTTCATTATTTATATTATATAGAGAAAGATAATCCGCATCCGCAAGAAGAAGTTGCTTTTGGATTTTCAATTACAAAAGAATTTCCAATCATTTCTTTTTTATAATCAACAACAGAACCATTTATAATTTCTAATGAATTTTTATCTATAATTGTTTTTTTAAAAACAATATCGTCTTTTTCAATTTTTGCATCAAAAGAAAAATTATATTTAAATCCTGAGCAACCACCACCCTGAACAGATATTCTAAAATAAGAATTTTCTCCTTGTACAGATAAAATTTTTGAAATCTGCTTGTTAGCTTCTTCTGTAAACTTAATTTTATTAGTCATATTTATTAAATAATGTATTATACAATTTTACTTATTCTTATGCAAAAAAAATCAAGCCAACACTATTCAAACTTAGCAACGCCAGTCAGATCAAGAGGAAGGATTCACCATGAGCCCTCAAGTACACTTCGTACGCCCTATCAAAGAGACAGAGACAGAGTTATTCACTCAACTGCTTTTAGAAGACTTAAACATAAAACTCAGGTTTTTGTTAATACTACTAGCGACCATTTTAGAACTAGAATAACACACTCTCTTGAAGTCGCACAGATTGCCAGAACACTTGCTAAGTATTTTAATGTAAATGAAGATCTATGTGAAACACTTAGTCTATCACATGACCTCGGGCATACTCCATTTGGACATGCCGGTGAAGAAATTTTAAATGAATGTATGGATCTATTCGGAGGGTTTGATCATAATATACAAACTCTAAGAATAGTTAATATCTTAGAGACTAAATATTATAATTTTAAGGGTTTAAATTTATCACTTGAAACAATTGATGGTCTAGTAAAACATAACGGACCAGTTAAAGACATAAGAAAGCTTGATCTGATATTAGGAAAAAATTTTTTTAGAAATAAAATTAATTATAAAAAAAATGCATCTTTAGAAGCACAGCTAGCCTCCATTTCAGATGATATAGCTTATAACAGTCATGATTTAGAGGATGGGTTAAGAGCAAATTTATACAGAATCGATGATTTAAAAAAAATTCCAATTTTATCAAAGATAATAAATAAACATAAAAAATTTATTAAAACTAAAGGAACAGAGTTAGTGATACGACAAGTTATTAGAGATATAATAAATGAATTAGTAAATGATGTAATTATTAATACGAAAAAAAAAATTAAGGAAAAAAAAATTAAATATATAAACGATATTTATAATCACGAAAATTTAATTGTTAGTTTTTCTAAAGAGATGAATTATTTTGATTTAGCAATTAAATCCTTTTTAAAAGAAAAAATGTATCTTAGTAAAAATGTCATTAGAAAAACTAATATGGGTAAAAAAATAATTAGTTTTTTATTTTTTAAAATTAAGAAAAAACCATCAAAATTTATTAATGCAGCAATTTATAAAAAAAATAATTTTGAAAGAAATATATGTGATTTTATAGCCGGAATGACGGATCGATATGCTATTAATTTATACAATTCTTTGAAATGAATATTTTTGAAATCTATTTAAATAAAATACAAGACTTAATTCTTGTAAATAGTAAAATTTTAAAAATTGAAAAAAATATTAGTTTTTTGGGGACATTAGTAGAAACGCCCCCTCAAAAAATTAATTTTGATCTTTCATCGAATATTGCTTTAGTTTTAGCAAAAAAAACAAAACAATCACCAATAGTATTAGCTGAAACTTTAAAAAAAATAATGTTAGACAATCTAGATGATTTTTCGGAAATCAGTGTAGCCAAACCTGGATTTATCAATTTTAGATTTTCTACTAAGACATATCAAAAATTAATCATAAATATTTTAAAAATAAGCAACAAATATGGATCCAATAACAAAAATGAAAGTTATAATATCGAATTCGTGTCCGCGAATCCTACTGGCCCAATGCATGTAGGCCATTCACGTGGCGCTGTTTTTGGAGATGTTTTAGCTAATTTACTAATGTTTAACGGTAATAAAGTTGTTAAAGAATATTATGTCAACGATTATGGAAACCAAATTACAAATTTTGCTGAATCTGTTTTCTACAGACTTAGAGAGATAAAATTCAAAGAAAAATTTCCGATAAAAGAAAACTTGTATCCAGGTGATTATGTAATTGATATTGCAAATAATATTCTAAAAGATTTTAAAAATATTGATTTATCAGATTTTAAAAAAAATTTAGAAATAATAACTAAAGAATCTCTTAAACATTCTATGAGTCTTATAAAATCAGACCTTCGAGCGCTTGGCATTTCTCATGATAACTTTGTTTCAGAAAAATCTTTAGTTGAAAAAAATTTAGTAGAAAAAAGCATTCAAATTTTAAAAAGAAAAAAATTTGTCGAAGACGGTTACTTAAATCCACCAAAGGGAGAAGAAAATAAAGATTGGAAAAAAACTAAAAGATTAATTTTTAAATCAACATTGTTTGAAGATGATACTGATAGAGCTTTACAAAAAGATGATGGAAACTGGACTTATTTTGCAAATGATATCGCTTATCATTCAGATAAAATTGATAGAAATTATAATTATTTAATCAATATTTTAGGTGCTGATCATACAGGTTATATAAAACGAATTACTGCTGCGGTAAAAGCACTTTCCGATAATAAAACAATTTTAATATGCAAAGTTTGTCAACTCGTGAAACTCTTTAAAAGCGGCAAACCATATAAAATGTCAAAGAGAGCAGGAGACTTTATATCTGTAAAAGATCTTTTAGATCAAGTCGATAAGGACTCGATAAGATTTATGATGTTAAATAGAAGTAGCGATGTTGAATTGGATTTTGATTTTGATAAAGTTTTAGAAAAAACTAGAGAGAATCCCATTTTTTACGTTCAATATTGCTATGCCAGAATATCATCTTTATTTAGAATTTTAAAACTCGATATTAATAGTAAATTTGAAATTGATGAAAAAAAATTTAATCTTAATGAACATGAATTAAATTTATTTAGAAAGGTTATAGATTGGCCTAAAGTTATTGAGACAGCTTCTAGTAAATTTGAACCTCATCGAATACCTTTTTATTTATACGAACTAGCAACCTTATTTCATTCTTATTGGAGTAAAGGCAATGAAGATGAAAAATATAAATTTCTTTATAATGAAAAAATTAAAAATATAAATACACTTTTAATAATTAAGATAGTAGGCTTAACAATTGAAAACGGGATGAAAATTTTAGGAGTGAATTTACCTACTAAAATGTGATGATTAGACATTTTTTTTCAATATTAATTTATATATTTATTTTTATATTTATTTTTTTTGTTATTTCAACATATGTATCTAGCAATAATAGAGAAAAAATTAAAACTAATAGAAAAAATGCATATTTAAAAATTGAAGAGAGCTTGTCAAGTTTACCTCTATTAAAAAATGATACTAATGATGTGATAGAATTTAATTCGGGGTTTAACGATAGAAACAATAAAATAAAAAGAAATTTTTGGAATTTATTTAAAAAGAATGATTAGAAAAGCAGCTATTGTTAGTATTGTTGGTCCATTTTTATTACAGCGTGAAATATTTATTTTAAAAAAAGAAAAACCATGGGGGATCATACTTTTTAAAAGAAATATTTTATCAGAAAATCAATTAATAAATCTTATAAAAAAAATTAAAGAGGTAATGAGAGATAAAAAATTTCCTATTCTAATTGACGAAGAAGGCGGTCGAGTATCAAGACTTTCTAATTTTTTAGATAATTCTTTTTATAACCAAAAATATTTTTCCCAAATTTATAAAATAAACAAATGGGTTGGAACGCAACTTTATAAAACCTATATTAATTCTTTGTCAAAAATCTTATTAAAAACTGGCATAAACATAAATACTTCTCCAGTTTTAGATTTAACTAAAAGTTATACGCACAAAGTGATTGGTAATAGAAGTTATTCTAACAAACCTCATATTATTAACGAATTAGGTAAGTTATGTGTAAACTTTTATAAAAAAAATAAGATTGGAACGGTTATTAAACACATACCTGGTCATGGAGGAGCAAATACAGACTCTCATTTTGAATTACCAAAAGTAAATAGTTCTTTTAAATATTTAAAAAAAAAAGACTTTAAATGTTTCAAAAATATATCAAGTTTTTTTGCTATGACCGCACATATTTTGTATAATAAAATTGATAAAGAAAATAATTCTACACACTCAGCAATAGTCATAAAAAAAATTATTAGAAAAGAAATTGGCTTTAAGGGTATTTTAATTTCTGATGATATTTCTATGAAGGCTTTAAAGTATAATTTAATCAAGAATGCAGATTTAGCTTTAAAAGCAGGTTGTAATTTAGTGTTATATTGTGCTGGAAAAACAAAAGAATTAGAAAAATTATTACATTCAGTTCCATATATTGACAAATTTACAGCAAAAAAAACATCAGAATTTTATAAATTTTTAAGTTAAAATTAATAATGGAATCAAATTTAAATAATTCAATATCTGTAGAAATACCGAATTATTCTGGCCCGCTTGAAGTGCTATTAGATTTAGCTAAAGCGCAAAAGGTCGATTTAGCAAAAATATCTATTTCAAAACTCGCTGATCAATTTCTCGAATATATAAAAGAGTCTATTGATTTAAATTTGGAATTAGCTGCAGAATATTTGCTTATGGCAACTTGGCTCGCATATTTAAAATCTAAATTATTATTGCCAGAGGATGAAGACGATGATTTTAAAGCTCTTGAGGTAGCTGAAAAACTTAAATTACAATTAAAAAAGTTAGAACTTATAAGATTATTATCTGATCAATTAGTAAAAAAGGACAGAATAGGAATTAATATATTTTATAGAGGGATTAAAGGAGGAATAAAATCTATTAATACTCCAGTTTATAAAGTTAGTCTGTATGAATTATTAAAAACTTATGCCACTGTAAAAATGCAAAAAGCTTTTCAAATTATTAATATACCTAAACTTCCAGTTTTCACACCTGAAGAGGGCATTAAGCAGATAAGAAATAATTTTAATAATATTACAGAATGGAAGGATATTGAAGATTTAATTCCGGAAAGTTTTAAGTTTAACAAAAAATTAAAAAAAAGCGGCTTAGCCGGAATATTTGCTGCAAGTTTAGAATTAACTAAACAGGGCGTAACAAATATAATGCAAAAGAAGATATTTGGTAAATTATTAATAAAAAAGATTATTTAAATGGATAAAAAAATAAAAAAAATAAACAACATTATTAAGTTTCCAAATAGTTTAAATAAATTAGAAAAACAAGTTGAGGCAATTTTATTTGCTGCTGATGAGCCTTTAGATATAGAAACTATTGAAAAAAGAGTTCAAAGTACGAATAATATTAAGAAAATTTTGGAAAATTTACAATCTGACTATACTCAAAGAGGAATAAATTTAGTTTGTATTAAAGATAAGTGGTCATTTAGAACCTCTAAAGATTTAGTAAATCTGATGTCCCTTCAAAAGTCTACCGAAAGAAAATTATCTAGAGCTACCTTAGAAACATTAGCAATAATTGTTTATCATCAGCCCGTAACAAGATCAGAGATAGAAGAAATTAGAGGTGTCGCTTTTGGCACTAATACAATTGAAATATTGCTCGAACTTGATTGGGTGAGACCAGCAGGCAGAAAAGATGTGATTGGTAAACCTATTCAATACGCTACTACTGAAAACTTTCTTCACCATTTTAATATTCAGAAATTAACTGATTTACCGAACGTAGATGAACTTAGTTCAGCCGGTTTGATTGATATGGCAAGTATTGATTCATCAATTTTTGGTACTGGCAAATTTTATAAAGAACAGTCTCAAAACAAGAAGGAAGATATCTACTTAAATATAGAAAAAGCCATAGATGAAACTTCAAATTCTGATTAAATAAATATTTATTTAAATCAAAATATTGTATATAAGAAACTTATGAGTATCGGTCCGTGGCAAATTGCAATAATAGTTGTTTTAATCGTCCTTTTATTTGGTCGTGGAAAAATATCTGAATTAATGGGGGATGTAGCAAAAGGAATAAAAAGTTTTAAGAAAGGTTTGTCTGACACACCTGATTCTACAAACGAAAAAAAAGACGATCAAGACAATTCCAATAAACATTAATTTCAATGCCACAAATTGGATGGTTTGAATTACTAATTATAGTAGTTGTAGCAATTGTTGTTATTGGACCAAAAGATTTTCCAATTGTCTTAAAAAAAATAGGAACTTGGATCAGAACAATTAAAAATTACTTTTCTGATGTTCAGTCAAATATAAATCAAATTACAAATATTGAAGAAAATAATTCATTATCTACTAAAGAAAAAAAAGACACAGATCAAGATGACATCAAATGACAATCAAAATGATAACTCAGGAAGTTTTGTTGGTCATTTAACAGAATTAAGATCTCGACTTATAAAATCATTTATTTTTTTTATATTTATTTTTTTGATTTGTTGGTTTTTTTCTGTAGATATTTATCGTTTTCTTGTTCAACCTTATTCAGATGCTTTGTTGTCAAATGAATTAAATAGAAGATTAATATTTACAGCTTTACATGAAGCTTTTCTAACATACTTAAAAGTAGCTTTTTTTGCTGCTCTTTTTATATCAAGTCCAATTTTTTTAACTCAAATATGGAAATTTATAGCACCAGGTTTATATAAAAATGAAAAAAAAGCACTTCTTCCTTATTTAATAGCAACTCCAACTTTATTTATTTTGGGAGGATGTTTAGTTTATTATTTTATAATGCCAGTAGCGATAAAATTTTTTTTAAGTTTTGAAACAGTAGCCGAACCAGGGCTCATTGCTATTCAACTAGAAGCAAAAGTAAATGAATATTTATCATTAATAATGACATTAATATTTGCTTTTGGCATAACTTTTCAGTTACCCATTATACTAAGTTTATTGGCTAGAATTGGTGTAATCGATTCTGAGTACTTAAAAAAAAGAAGAAGATATTTTGTGGTTATAATTTTTATAGTAGCAGCCCTTTTAACACCACCAGATCCAATTTCCCAAATTGGTTTAGCCGTACCATTGCTATTACTCTATGAATTATCTATTTTTATAATTAAATTTATAGAGAAGAAATAAGATGCACAATATAAAAGATATTAGAAAAAATTTAAATTTTTATAAAAAAAAAATTTCCGAAAGAAATACCCTTATAAATTTTGATGAATTGATCAAATTAGATATGGATAATAGAGAAATAATTCAAAAAAAAGAAAAAAAAGAACAAGAAAAAAAACTATTATCTAAGACAAAAGATAAATTAAACTTCAATCTTTCTAAAAAGTTAACTACCGAAATTGATTCTTTGTTTAAATCTCAAAGTCAATTGCAAAATAAAATTTTTAATATTTTATCTCATATTCCAAATATCGCTCTCGATGAAGTTCCGATTGGCAAAGACGAAAAATCAAATAAACTAATACGTTCTAAGGGTAATATAAGAAAGTTTAATTTTCCAATTAAGTCCCATGTTGATATCGGAGAAAAAAATAATCAAATTGATTTCAAAAACTCATCAAAACTTTCAGGCTCACGTTTTGTCATACTTAATTCAAATTTTGCATTATTAGAAAGAGCATTAATTAATTTTATGTTAGATGTACATACATCTAAGTTTTCATATAAGGAAATTTCTCCACCACTTTTAGTTAATGAAAATGTTATGTTTGGAACTGGTCAGTTACCAAAATTTGAGGAAGATCAATTTGAAATTAAATTAAATGAAGAGGAAGAAAGAAAATTTTTAATACCCACCGCTGAGGTCGCCTTGACTAATTTAGTTCGAGATTCAATTATTGATTTTAAATTACTACCTTTAAGATATGTCGCAGCAACTCCATGTTTTCGTAAAGAGGCAGGTAGTTATGGAAAAGATACCAAGGGGATGATGAGACAGCATCAATTTTATAAAGTTGAATTGGTAAGTATAGTTGATCCCAAAAATTGTCTATTCGAATTAGATAGGATGTTAAATTGCGCTGAGGAAATATTAAAATTATTAGAAATTCCATATCAAGTTGTTTTATTAAGTTCAGGTGATATGGGTTTTAGCGCTGAAAAAACTTTTGATTTAGAAGTTTGGATACCATCAGAAAATAAATATAGAGAAATATCAAGCTGTTCTTCATG
>SYDM01000115.1 GCA_005801485.1 Rickettsiales bacterium | reverse complement strand
CTTTTAATTTTTCTATTATTAAGTTCTACAATTTTTGTTTTTGCAAAAGGAGAGATTTCATCCATACCATCTTCGCTATGAACAATGAATGCATTTTCAACATTATTTTCTTTCAAAGCTAATGCAAATGGCATCATCCATTTTTCATTAAAAACTCCAACAACTTGTTTTTTAACTTGTGCAGGATTACTTAAAGGACCAATTAAATTAAAAATAGTTTTTTTAGCTATTTTTTTTCTAGCACCAGCAACATGTTTCATTGCCTGATGGTAATTAGGCGCAAACAAAAAAGCAAAATTAACTTTTTCAATGGATTGCTCAGCTTCGTTTGGTTTTAAATTAATATTAATTTTTAGAGCTTCTAGAACATCAGCTGATCCACAGTTTGACGAAACTGCTTTATTTCCGTGTTTAGCAACTTTAATACCGATACTTGCTAAAACAATAGCTGCAGCAGTTGAAATATTTAAAGAATTTTGTCCATCTCCACCTGTACCGCAAGTATCAACTGTTCCGCTTGGAGCTTTAACTAATGTAGCTTTTGATCTCATCACGAAAATACTACCAGCTAACTCATCTTTAGTTTCACCTTTACTGGAAAGGGCATTTAAAATCTTGATAATGTTATCTTCGTTATATTTTCCTTCCATTATATTTGAAAAAAGGTTTTTACTTTCTTCAAATGAAAGGCTTTCATTAGATTCTAGTTTTTGAATAAAATCTTTCATTAATCTTAACGGTTTATAAAATTTTTAATTAATTGCATACCAACTTTTGTATTAATGCTCTCAGGGTGAAATTGTACACCGTGTACATCATAATGATTATGCATAACTCCCATTATAATTTTATCTTTTGTCTCAGCTGTAATTGACAAACAATCAGGCAAAGTTTTCTTATCTACGATTAAACTATGATACCTAGTAGCCTCAAATGGTGATTTAAAATTTTTAAATATTCCAACTTTTTTAAAATAAATTTTACTCATTTTTCCATGCATTAGAGTTTTAGCTCTAATAATTTTACCACCAAACGCTTGACCAATTATTTGATGCCCCAAACAAACTCCAAAAATAGGTAAATCTTTGTGGAGCTCTTTTACAATTTTAAGACAGTTTCCTGCTTGAAATGGGTTACCAGGACCTGGCGAGATAACAATTTTATCATAATTTCTTTTAATAATTTCTTTAGATGTAATTTTATCGTTTCTAACTACGTCTACTTTACATTTAAGTTTTGAAATACAATGATACAGATTGTAAGTAAAGCTATCGTAATTATCTATAAGTAAAATTTTCATTTAATCAACCGCGCTCATTAAGGCTTTAGCTTTGTTTACTGTTTCTTGATATTCTTTTTCAGGAATACTATCTGCAACAATTCCTGCACCTGATTGAACATAAAACTTATCATTTTTTATTAAGGCAGTTCTTAAAGCAATGCAGGTATCAAACTCCTTATTAGATGTGAAATAACCTATTCCACCTGCATAAAGTTTACGTTTATTTTTTTCAAGTTCGTCAATAATTTCCATAGCTCTAATTTTAGGAGCTCCACTAACCGTTCCAGCTGGAAATCCGGATAATAAAGTCTCAAATAATGAGTTCTTACGATCAAATTCACCAACAACATTAGATACAATGTGCATGACATGAGAGTATTTTTCTATCGTAAAGCTTTCAGTTACTTTAACAGTATTAATTTTTGATACTTTACCAACATCATTCCTGCCAAGATCAAGCAACATTAAATGTTCAGCTAATTCTTTTTTGTCTTTCAAAAGATCTTTAGCATATCTTGTGTCTTGCTCTTTTGTCGAACCTCTAGGTCTTGTTCCTGCAATTGGTCTTATTGTTATTTGATTATTTCGTAATCTAACCAAAATTTCAGGACTGCTACCAATTATTTTAAAATCCTCAAAATTAAAATAAAACATGAATGGCGAAGGGTTTGATAGCCTTAGATGGTTATAGATTTCAAGCGGCATTTTATTAATTTTTCTCTCAAATCTTTGACTTAAAACCACTTGAAAAATATCTCCTTTAGCAATGTATTCTTTAGCTTTTTTTACATAATTTATAAATTGATTTTTTGAGATATTGCTTTTAATTGTGTTTTTATTTTTCTCGTACGTAAATTTTATTGGTAATTTTATATTGCTAAAATCTTCGTAAGTTTCAAAGCTTCTTTGAATAGACTGATATTTTTCAAAATAATTTTGAATTTTAGTCTCATTATAAATATTTTCGATAAAATATATTTTTTTTTTTAAATTGTCGTAAATAATTAAACTTCTTGGCCTAAAAATTCTAACATCTGGAATTTTAAGATCATCTATGCACTTATCTGGGATTTTTTCTATATATCTAATAATGTCATAAGAAAAATAACCAACAAGCATGGCAGACATTTTAGGAATTCCGTTTGGTACTTTAGTATTAAATTTATGAATCAAATTATTTAAAAAATTTAAAGGTTTTTCATTTATAATTTTCTTTTTCCCTTCGAATCTTTCAGTAATAATATTTTTATTAATATCCCATAATTTATCAGGATTTTTTCCTATTATAGTATATCTTCCCCTAGTTGTTCCTTTCTCAACAGACTCAAAAATAAAACTATTTTTTTCAACTAATAAAAAACTAAATATATTTTCAACTTCTTTGTAATCTTTGCAATTTCTAACAACATAGACTAATTGGTCTTTTTTTGATTTATGATTTTTTTTAAAGGAACTAAAACTAATATTTAGTTTCATTAAAGAGTATTTTTAACACGACTTAATACATTTTGATTTATTTTTACATCGTATTTATTATTAACAGTTTTATCAAAATCACTATAAATTTGATTAGCTAAATTTAATTTAGCTTTACTTTTATACTCTTCGTAATTTTTGTTATTTTTATCAAAAAGTAATTTTTCAGTTTTTTCAGCTAAAATGATATAATTTTTAGTTAACTGGCTGTCTGTAATTAATTCAAGATCACCGTCATTCATTTTAAAAATTTCTTTTATCATTCCAGAGTTAAATATACTTTCATTTTTAATGTCTTTAATGGTTATTTTTACTATTTCGATTTTGTTATCTTTACTAAATTTTTCAAATTCATCTAAATTAAATTTTCCCTCTGACATTTCCTTTACAATTTTAGTATTGCTTTCAACGATATGTTTTAATTTTAATTGTGAAGTAATGGCTTCTTTAATTTCTTTATCCTCTAAACTTCTTGAAATTTTTTCAACGTTTAATATTTCACTTAAGTAATATTTATTATTAAGATTTATTAATTCGGGTTTATTTACAGTTTTGACATTAAATATTTTAGCAAATAGTTCTTTATCAATATTTGATAATTCTTTTCCTGATTTATCTTTTTGAAGTCTATTAACATTTTCGATTAATTTTCCTGAAAGATTATATTCTTTAATAAAATCATTTATTTTAACACCATCCAAGATAGCATTTTCAATTCCATCAATCTTTTTAAAATAAGCTTCGTTATATTCTTTTTGTCCAGTAAGATTATTTGGTAAAAGCTCAACATAATTTATTTTTTTTAAATCCTGAGTAAAAAGGCTTTTATTTGATTCATAAGTTTTTTTAATTTCTTCTTCAGAAATAGAATAATTTTTATACAAATTATCTAATTGTAAGTATTTAATCGTTTTTATTTGATTTTCACTTACATATTCTTTTTCTATTAGAAATTCAGGTAAATTAATTCCTTCGGATAAAAAAGTTAATAATTGTCTTTTCTTTTCTTGTTCGGCAATATTTTGTTCAAATGTAGCTGCGCTCAATCTGCTTTCGAGTAAAAATTTTTCATATTCTGTTCTTGAAAATTTATTGTCTTTTTTAAATATTTTATCGTTTATAATAATTTCTTTAAGTGATTGATTATTTAAATTTATTCCCTGATCAGCAATTTCAAGTGCAATAATTTTTTTCCCTATATACTCTGTTAAAATTTTATCTAATAAATCACTTTTAGCTAAATTATTTCTTTGCTGCTCATTTAGATTAAGCCTGTTAACGTACTCAACAAAACTTTGAACCGAAAATTTTTCAGAGCCAATTGTAACTAAAATATTCTGATTTCCAGTTCTAAAGACATCTCCCATACCCCAAAATACAAAAGGTAAAATAATTATGGCTATTAAGACTTTAGCTAAAAAAGATAAAGTTACTTTTCTTATTGATGTAAGCATTGTTTTAATTTAATAGTGCGCTTTATATTTAACACACCTATAGATCAAAACATTAAATATGGCAAATAACATGAGATATTTTATTGGTAATTGGAAAATGTTTGGTGTTCCAAAATCTATCAGTATTCTTGATAAAATAAATAAATTTGTTAAATCTGATAAAAAATTTAATAAAAAATATAAAGTTGTCATTGCTCCACCTTATACTCTAGTTCAAAGTTACGCTAAATTTTTTCAAAATAAACAAATTTCTATTGGTGCTCAAAATTGTTATCATAAGGATAATTTTGGGGCAAACACAGGTGCCATCAGTCCTTTGATGATAAAGAGCATCGGAACTGAATATGTTATTGTAGGTCATTCCGATAATCGTTCAGAAGGTGATACGGATGTAATGTTAAAAAGTAAGGTTGAAAATTCTTTAAACAACAAATTAAAAGTAGTTTTCTGTATAGGCGAAAATAAAGATCACAAAGTAAGTAATAAAACGTTTGAAATACTAGAAACTCAAATTAAAAATGCTTTAGATGTTAGATTTAATTTTAAAGATATCATTGTTGCTTATGAGCCTATTTGGTCAATTGGTACTGGCCAAATCCCGGAACCTAATGATTTACTTAAAACAACTATATTTATAAAAAAAGTGTTAAATAATATTTTCAAAAAAAAAACATCAACTGTTGTTTTATACGGCGGATCTGTTGACGGTAAAAATATAAGTCAATTTAAAAAACTAGATGAGATAGATGGTTTTTTAATTGGCGGCGCATCAAAATCTGATGAAAATTTTATTGATATAATAAAGAATTACTATAGATAGACATCATGGAAAGCATTTTACTTACAATAAATATTATT
>SYDM01000114.1 GCA_005801485.1 Rickettsiales bacterium | reverse complement strand
GTCTCAAAAAATTTTGAAGGAAGTGGAATTACAAAAGATGTAAGATCTGTTGAAAAAGATGACATTATATTAGACATTGGACCTAAAACTTTAAAAATTATTGAAAAAATAATAGATCATTCCAATACTATTATGTGGAATGGCCCAGCGGGCTATTTTGAAAATAAAAATTTTGCTATTGGCACAAATTTTATAGCGGAAAAAATTTCTAAAAATACTAAAAAAAAATCTCTAATATCAATTCTTGGAGGTGGAGATACGGTTTCAGCTATAAATAAAAGTGGTCTTAAATTATCTTTTACTCACTTATCAACAGCAGGTGGGGCATTTCTAGAATTTCTCGAGGGAAAAGACTTGCCTGGCCTTAGTGTTTTAAAATAAATATTTATTTATGAGTTTAGAAAAAATAGCTAAAAAAATGTGTGCTAAAGGCAAAGGTATTTTAGCTGCCGATGAAAGTACTGGCACTATGGATAATAGATTAAAAAGTGTTGGCGTTCAGTATTCTGAAAAAAATAGATTACAATTTAGAGAAATTCTTTTTACTTCTGAAGCTATGAAAAATTATATTGGCGGAGTTATTTTATTTGACGAGACTATTAGACAAAAAACAAGTACAGGAATTTCTGTTCCAACATTACTGGAAAAGAATAACTCTGTAGTTGGAATTAAAGTAGATAAAGGAGCTAAACAATTAGCTGGTTCACCTGAAGAGACTGTAACTGAAGGTTTGGATGGTTTAAGGGAAAGATTAAATGAATACTACAAGCTTGGTGCGAGATTTACAAAATGGAGGGCAGTTTATAATATCCGAGGAAAATATCCTTCTATTCAAAGTATAAAATCAAATGCACATGCTTTAGCGAGATACGCTGCGATGGTACAAGAAGCAAACATGGTACCAATTGTTGAACCAGAGGTTTTAATGGATGGCGATCATGATATTAATGCTTGTTACAAAGTGACGACTGATGTTTTAAATGAGTGCTATAATCAGTTAGCTATTCAAAAAGTATCTTTAAAAGGCACAGTTTTAAAACCTAACATGATTTTACCAGGAGCTAAAAGTTTAAAAAAAGCAACATCAGAGGAAATAGCAAAAAAAACACTAGATTGTTTAAAAAAGAATGTTCCAAGTGAAGTACCTAGTATTGCGTTTTTATCTGGTGGTCAATCTGAACAAGAAGCTTCAAAAAATTTAGATACGATTAATAAAATAAATGATACTAATTTTTTATTGACCTTCTCTTATGGGAGAGCTTTACAGCAAAGCGCTTTAAAAACATGGTCAAAAGAAATGAATAATACAAAAGCAATTCATAATGTTTTTAATCACAGAGCAAAAATGAACAGTTTGGCTTCTAAAGGTGAATGGTCCCAATCTCTAGAAATTTGAAGCGTTTAGTCTATCTAATATCACCAAATAAAATTTATCCAAACTTTTATATTGAACTAGCTAAAGTTTTAGCATCGAAAAAAGTTTCTTTTTTTCAACTAAGACTAAAAAATCAATTACCAAATAAGATTATTAAAATTGCAAAAAAAATAAGAAAAATTACTCAAAAATATAAAGTAAAATTAATCATTAATGACAATTCTGAAATAGCTAAAAAAATAAACGCAGATGGATGTCATTTGGGTCAAGCAGATGAGAATATAAATTCAGCCAGAAAAAAAATTAAAAGAAAAATTATTGGGATTACTTGCCATGGATCCAAAGAACTTGCTTTAAAAGCTTATAAAAATAAATGTGACTACGTTGCTTTTGGTTCTTTTTTTATATCTAAACTTAAACCAAGAACAAAAAAAGCAGATCTAAAAATATTATCATGGGCTAAAAAAAATATAAAAAAGCCAATTGTTGCAATAGGTGGAATTACAGATAAAAATTATAAAAAAATAATAAATTCTGGCGCAAATTATATTGCAATATCAAGCTTTATCTGGAATAACCCGCTTTTAGAACCAGAGATTGCAATTAAAAAATTTATATAAATGAAAATTACAGCAGTGGAAATCAAACCAGGAATGATCATTGAGTTTAAAAATGATTATTGGAATGTTTTAAAAGCTCAACATGTAAAACCAGGTAAAGGTGGAGCCTTTAATCAAGTAGAGTTAAAAAGTATAACAAAAGGAACTAAATTAAACGAAAGATTTAGGACTAGTGAAACTGTTGAAAAAGCTGAGCTAGATGAAAAAAAATTTAATTTTTTATATTCAGATGATGAGAATTGTCACTTTATGGATAATAAAACATTTGAACAAATTTCTATTCCAAAATCTTTAACTGATGAAAAATATAAATTATTAAAAGAAAATTTAGAGGTTATAATTTCTTTTATGAATGAGAAACCAATATCTTTAGATTTACCTAACAATATAGAATGTATTGTTGATGTAACAGATGCGGCCATAAAAGGTCAAACCGCTGCTTCGTCTTACAAACCCGCTACACTTGATAATGGAATAAAAATAAATGTCCCACCTTTTATTGAATCTGGAGATAAAATTATTTTAGACACAAGAACACTAGAGTACGTTAAAAAAGTTAATTAATGAGACTAAACTCTCCTCGCATGAATGTAATTTACAATGCTTGCATGAAAGCATCAAAATCTTTGATTAGGGATTTTGGTGAGATTGAAAAACTTCAAGTCTCAACTAAAGGACCAGGAGATTTTGTTACAGCAGCTGACAAAAGAACAGAAAAAATAATTATAGAGGAATTATTAAAAGCTCATCCAGACTATGGAATATTGAGTGAAGAAATTGGTGAAATTAATAAAGAAAATAAAAATCATAGATGGATTATCGATCCTATAGATGGAACTCTTAATTTTTTAAATGGTATCCCCCACTTTGCAATTTCTGTGGGTTACGAAGAAAAAGGAGAAATGGTTTGTGGATTAATATTTGATCCAATTAAAAATGAAACTTTTTTTGCAGAAAAGGGTGCTGGAGCTTTCTTCAACAATTCAAGAATAAGAGTATCAAAAAAAAATAAATTAAAAAATTCAATTTTAGTAACAGGTGGCCCAAAATTTAATAGTCCAAAAAGAAATGATATTTTTCAAGAGTATATTAAAATTTCTAATTTAGTAGATGCCCCCGTTAGAAAATTTGGTAGTGCGGCTCTTGGAATGAGTTATGTTGCTGCAGGAAGATTTGATGGCTATTGGGAATGGGAATTAAATTATTGGGATATAGCTGCAGGAATAGTTATTTTAAAAGAAGCTGGAGGGTTTATAGAATTCTTAGAGCCTGAAACAATAAATTCAACAATGAGGAATGTTCTTGCCACAAACTCGAGTATTCAAGAGGAACTTAAAAT
>SYDM01000030.1 GCA_005801485.1 Rickettsiales bacterium | reverse complement strand
AGCAGTAACTAAAGAAGCAACGCTATCGTTAACCGGACCAACTAAAAAAACTATTCTTTCTTTTAATAGTCTAGAATAAATATCATAAGCTCTCTCTCCTTTATTTGTTTGTTCAACAACCATTGGAATAAGATTATTCATGTGTTCTTCGATTCGGGTCATGGCAAAATTTATATAACTAAAGTTTACTTTTTACTAACTTTTTTTTATTCTTGATATTTGCAGAAGATTTACTAATTTTTCTTTCTTTAATCTCTTTAGTTTCTTTCTCTTGAACGTGATTATGATCGTGATCGTGATTATGATCGTGATGGCCTGCTAAATCTTTAGATAATTTATTAAAATTAGAAATTATTTTTTCGGCTTCAGTTATTGAAATATCTTTTTTTTTAAGATTTATTTTAGATTTAAATAAATTTAAAATTTTTTCTTCGTATAGAGTTCCTTTTAAACTTTGAACAGATGACGGGTTTTTTTGATAATAGTCTAAAATTAATTTTTCTTGTCCTGGCATCTCTTTAATTTGTTTTTGTATCTCTTCTTTAACATCGTCATCTGACAAGTTTAAATTATTTTTTACTCCATATTCATTAAGTATTAAACCTAATTTAATTCGTGATTCTGCAATTTTTAAATTTTTAGCTTTATTTTTCTCAATTTCCTCTTTTTTTAAGCCATGTGTTATTAAATGAATTTCTTGCTCAACAAGATTTTTAGGTAATTCAATTTCGTGCAGTTTTTCTATTTGATCTAAAATTTCTTTTTTTACAATTGAATCTAGTGCCTGTTTATACTGCATAGATATTTCTTTTTCTATTAATGACTTAAGATCTGTAAAATCCTTTGCCCCCATTTTTTTTGCAAAAGCATCGTCTATTATTGTTTCATTTGCTTTTTGAATATTTATAATTTTACATTCAAATTTAGCTTTTTTATTTGCGAGTTCTTTATTTGTATAGTTTTCAGGTAAGTTTACCTCTATAGTTTTCTTATCTTCTTTATTAAGGCCAATTAATTTCTCATCGAAACCTTTAAGAAAAAAATCTTCTCCAATTACTAATCTTGTATTTTTTCCTTCGCTTCCTTCAAACTTTGCTCCGTTAACAGAAGCGCTATAATCAAATATTACCAAATCACCTTTTTCTGATTTATTATTTTTGTCAGAAAAAGTTTTATTATTTTTTGCTATCTCTTTAATTTTATCATCTATAAATTTACTCTCAATTTTCAATAAATATTCATTTACTGTATACTTATCAAAAGCCGCAAGATTTACTTCGGGTAATGAATCTACTTCTATTGTGTAATTAAGATCTTTTCCTTCTCCGAAAGTCTTTAAATCTATTTTGGGTTGGCCTGCTACTCTTATTTTTTTTTCTTCTAAAGCTTTATTTGAACTTTCATGTAAAATTTTATCAATAACTTCTCCGTATATAGCTTTTCCAAATTGACCTTTAATTACTGCCGTTGGAACCTTACCTGGTCTAAAACCTTTAAGGCTAACTTCTGACTGAAGTTGTAATAACTTTTCATCAAGCTTTGCTTGAATGGTTTGTTTATCAATAATTATTGATAAGACTGTGGTTAAACCTATTTTATTTTGCACTTCTATTTTCATATCAATATCTTGGTGGGCAAGAAGAGACTCGAACTCTTAAACCTTACGGTACTAGTTCCTAAGACTAGCGCGTATACCAATTCCGCCACTTGCCCATTATTTAAGTTGATCAGCTTATATAACAAATTACTTTTTAGAGAAACTATAAAGTCTAAAATATATTATCGTATAAAGAATTATTAGTGAAAAAAACCAATATCTTGAAATTAATCCGTTATTTTGAAAATAAAAAAGAGGAACCTGTAAAAATAGATAAGATAAATTAATGAGAATAGATGTTAAATAATTAGAAATTTCTTTTCTTTTTGAATTGGAAATCCAGCTATAAAGCAACATATGCAAATGAAAATTATCCGGATGCAATGGAGATTTTTTTGATATTACTTTTCGTATAAAAGAAAAAAAAACTTCATAGAATAAATAGAAAAGTACACCGGCATAAAAAAAAGGTGAAATCTGCGGATTTAACTCATAAGTTTTAATAGTATTTAAAACAATTAAAGATCCTAATAGGTAAGAGCCACTATCACCTAAAAATATTTTCGCTTTTGGAAAATTAAAAAATAAAAATGAGGTAACAATTATAATCTGAACAAATAAAATAATTGAAATATTTTCATTTTGATAAATTAAATTTATTAAAAGAAAAATTGAATTAATTAATAAAAAATGAATAGCCAAAAGCCCATTAAAACCGTCAATTAAATTAGCACCATTCACTACAAATAAAAAACATAGTAATACAAAACATATTTGAAAAATATTATTTTCTAACCATAAATCTAAAAATTCTAGACCACTTTTAGTTATTTGAATTGAAAAAATATTTATACAAAAAACTAATAAACTAACCATAAAAATTAAACGAATATTTGGATTAATCTTTATTTTTAAATCATCTATAAAACCTAAAGAAAATAATAATAATGAAATTAAAAAATAGTCTTTTAAAAATATATCAAATACTAAAAAGTAAAATAATATAAGCAGGTAAAATGAAAATAAAATTACTAATCCACCTGCTCTAATTGTGGGTTCTTGGTGAAATGCTTGGGGTTTTGAAAAATCTTTATCCATCAAAGAGTCTAAAAAAAATAATTTGGAATATTTTGTTAACAGTAAAGTAGAAAAAAAACTTATCAGAGAAAAAATAATAAAAAATTTAAAATCAAATTCTAGCATTTATTTATTATATTTTTTTACTATATAGATGCTTGACATGATTATTATAAGAGAAACTAAAACTTTCCATGTTATTTGTTCTTTTAAAACTAATACACCAAATAATATTCCAAAAATAGGTATTAGATAAGCTACTTGCGTTTGAAAAACTAAACCATTTTTAATTAAAATTTTAAATCTTAACCACCAGGCAAATCCAGTTGCAACTGAGCCTAAATAAACAAGTGAAAGCATAGATACTAATGTTGGAGTGGAATTTATTGGATCTTCAAAAATAAAGGATAGTGGAAATAAAAAAATTAATGCCCAAATCATCGTTGACGTTGTTACATTTAAATTGCTATCGTCTTTTAATTTTTTTAAAATAATTATTCCAGCTATAGAATAAAAAGTTGATCCAACTAATATAATTAATGCAAAAAAATAATTACTTTCATTCAAAATTAATTTATCAAAAAATAATAGTAAAACACCTGTAAAACCGAGAATAATTCCTATTGATTTAAAAAAAGTAATTTTTTCATTTTTAGTAAATATATGTGCTAAAATTGATCCGGTTAAAGGCGTGGTGCTCATCAATATTGCCGCTAAATAACTTTCTACTTTGTTTATTCCGACTGCTATTAGAGAAAAAGGAATTGCAATATTACAAAGACCTACTAGAGCGTAGATTTTCCAGTCGTTTGAAAAAGCATTAATTCTTATCTTATAAAAAAAAGAAAATACTAATAGAAACAATGCTGAAAAAAAGACTCTTATTAAAGCTAAAGTGTAAGGTTCAAAAGATTGAGCGGCAATTTTTATATTAAAAAAAGACGATCCCCAAATTGCACCAAGTAAAACAAGAAGTGTTACATCTTGAGTTTTTGCTTCTTTCATTTCAATTCTAGATTGTAATATGTTAAAAATGCATAACTGTTATTTTATATAAGTATATTATTGAATCTTTTTGTTCTGTTATGTTTAATACACTTTTTTAAAAAATTACAAAGGAATTATCAATGAGCGCTAAAGAAGTTTTAAAATTAATTAAAGATAAAGAAATAGAGTTTGTAGACTTTAGATTTACAGACCCTAAGGGAAAATTGCAGCACCTAACAATGGATGTAACTATTGTAGATGATGAAATGTTAGAAGAAGGAGTTTTCTTTGATGGTTCATCAATAGCTGGTTGGAAAGCAATTAACGAGTCCGACATGATTTTAAAACCAGATTTAGCGAGACCAATTGTTGATCCATTCAATTCTCATAACACAGTAAATATTTTTTGCGATATTTTAGATGCGGTTAAAAAAGAACCTTACGAAAGAGATCCAAGAGGAACTGCAAAAAAATCTGAAGCCTATTTAAAAAAAACAGGTTTCGGAGATAAAGCATATTTTGGTCCTGAGCCAGAATTTTTCACGTTTGACGATGTAAGATTTGAAAACAAGATGAACACTAGCAGTTTTTTTATTGATAGTTCTGAAGGGCCATACAACACGGGAAAAAAATATGAAAACGGAAACATGGGACATCGACCTCCAATTAAAGGCGGTTATTTTCCTGTTCCCCCGGTTGATAGCGCTCAAGATATGAGAGCTGAGATGTTAAAAGCTTTAAAAGATATGGGTGTAAAAGTAGAAAAACACCACCACGAAGTTGCTCCAAGCCAACATGAATTAGGAATGTATTTTGGTACACTTACTGATCAAGCGGATAACGTTCAGTTATATAAATATGCGGTACACATGGTGTCTCATTCTTTTGGTAAAACTTCAACGTTCATGGCTAAACCTCTTAAAGGTGATAACGGTTCAGGTATGCATGTTCATCAATCAATTTGGAAAGGTAGTGCCCCTGTGTTTATGGGAGATAAATATGCAGGTCTATCGCAAGTAGCGCTTTACTACATAGGCGGAATTCTAAAGCATGCAAAAGCAATAAATGCATTTACTAATTCAACAACAAATAGTTATAAAAGATTAATTCCTGGTTTTGAGGCACCTGTAATGCTTGCCTACTCTGCGAGAAACAGATCGGCATCTTGTAGAATACCAATCATTATGAACAAAAAAGCTGCTAGATGTGAAATTAGATTCCCGGATGCTGCCGGAAATCCATATTTAGGTTTTGCTGCCATGTTGATGGCGGGAATAGATGGAATAAAAAATAAAATTGATCCAGGTAAATCTATGGACAAAGATTTATATCATTTATCTGAAAGTGAATTAAAAAATATACCACAAGTTTGTGGATCGCTAAGAGAAGCAATGGAAAATCTTGATAAAGACAGAGCTTTCTTAACTCAAGGTGGAGTTTTTACTGATGATCAGATTGATTCATATATTTCGTTAAAGTTTGAGGAAATTTATAAGTTAGAACACACTCCTCATCCAATTGAATACGAAATGTATTATAGCCAATAAAAATATTATTTAAGTCCATCTTTAAAAGTGAATTTAAATTATATCTTAAAAGACTCCCCGCATCCACAACGTTCAGTTTCGTTAGGATTTTTAAACACAAATTGAGAAGAAAATTTTTCTTTTTTATAATCCATTTCTGTTCCTAATAAATACATTATGGCGTTAGGATCGATTAAAACTTTAACTCCCTTATCTTCAATAACTTCTTCGTTGGGTTTAATTTCTTTAGCATATTCCATTATATACGACATGCCTGCACATCCACCGGATTGAACACCTACTCTAACTCCAATAGTTGAGTTGTCGGCATTAGACATAATTTCTTTTATTCTGTTTGCAGCGTTATCACTTAATTTAATAACTTGTGTCATAAATTTAATTCTAATTTAGCAGCTTCGGACATTTTATTTTTATCCCAAGGTGGATCCCAAACTAATTTAAGATCTACATCAGTAATACCTTCAACTTTCATTATATTCTCTTTAACATTATTTGGCAAACTCTCTGCTACTGGACAGTTAGGGCTTGTAAGGGTCATTTCTATGTTCACTTTATTTTTCTCATCAATTTCTACTTTATAGATCAAGCCCAATTCATAAATATTCACTGGTATTTCGGGGTCATAGATCTTTTTAATCTCTGAGATTACTTTTTCTTTTAATTCACTCATAATTTATTAATTATTTTCATCTGTTGCCGAAATAAATGTATGCCATACCATTGTAGCACATTTAACTCTCATAGGAAATTCCTGAACACCTGATAAAGAGGTTATTGTGGTAATTTGATCATCTGTAAAACTATTAAGAGTAATTTTTGTTTTATTTTTAACCATATTTAAAAAATCTTCAGTAGCTTTTTTTGCAAAAGTTAAATCTTTTCCTTTTAAGATTTCTGTCAATATAGAAGCTGAAGCTAAAGATATTGCACATCCCTCGCCTTCAAAGCTTAAATCTAATATTTTTTTTTCTTTATCTAATTTTAAATAAATGTGCACTTTATCTCCACACAGAGGATTATGAGCTTGAGCGTCATGACTGTATCCTGAACATATACTTTTGTTTCTGGGACTTTTATAATGGTCCAATATAATTTCTTGATATAATTCTTTAAGTTCCATTTAAATTTGAAATATTTTTTTACAATTATCAATTGCCTTACATAAAATATCGATATCTTCTTTATTATTATAAATTCCGATAGAGGCTCTTGCTGTTGCTGAAATGCCTAATTTTTCGTGCAATATTTGACAGCAATGATGCCCGGCTCTTATAGCAACACCTTCATCGTCTAAAATTGTTGCGATATCATGTGGATGAATACCTTTTAGTGTAAAAGACAAAACCGAACCTCTCTCTTTAGGATTGCCAATTATATTTACAGAATTATTTCTTTTTAATTTATCTAAACCATATTCTAATATTTCATTTTCGTGCGCTAGGATATTTTTCATTCCTAATTTTTCAATAAATTTTATAGATTCTGCAAAAGCAACGACTTCGGCTGTTTGCATTGTCCCGGCCTCAAACTTGGTTGGAGAATCTGAAAAAATTATACTATCTTTTTTAACTTCATCTATCATGCCTCCGCCTCCTTGATATGGCGGTAGTTCATCTACCCATTTTTTTTTTGCATATAAAATTCCTAGACCATTTGGTCCATACATTTTATGGCAAGAGATTGCATAAAAATCACAACCAAGTTCTTGCATGTCTATTTTTAAATGCGGAGCACCCTGAGTACCATCGACCAGTACAGGAATTTTTTTTTCTTTTGCTAAATCTACTATTTTTTTTATTGGTAAAATAGCACCTGTAACATTTGAAACATGAGTTAAAGCAATGATTTTTGTTTTACTAGAAATTAATTTTTTAAGGTCATCGATTTCTACTTCACCATTTTTATTTACAGGTGCAAATTTAATTACTGCTCCTTTTTTTGTGCGAAGAAAATGCCAAGGAACATAATTAGAATGATGTTCTAATTCTGTAATTAATATCTCGTCACCTTGTCTAACGTGCTTTTCGCCATAGGATGTTGCAACTAAATTAATTGCTTCTGTAGCTCCTTTCGTAAAAATTATTTCCTCTCTATATTCTGCATTAATATATTTCTTTACAATATCTCTGGTTAATTCAAATCTATTAGTGGCTTTAACAGCTAATGTGTGTACGCTTCTACCTACATTTGAAAACTCTGTTTCATAAAAATTTGAAATTCGGTCAATTACAGCTTTTGGCTTTTGAGCTGAATTTGCACTGTCTAAATAAACTAAAGGTTTTCCATTTATTCTTTGTTTAAATATTGGAAACTCAGATTTAATATCTTTAATATTCATTGATTTGATTTTCTAATACTTCTTCTAAAAAATTTTTTATTACTGAATTATCGATAGACTCTAATGTTTCATTTAAAAAACCATTGATTAAAAGTTTTACAGCTTCTTCTTTAGCTATACCTCTAGTCATTAAGTAATGAATTGAGTCATCGTCAATGCTTCCAGAGGTTGATCCGTGTGAGCACTTTACATCATCAGCATAAATTTCTAATTCGGGTTTAGCATCAAACTCTGCTTTATCATTAAGAATTAAAGCTTTACTTAATTGATAAGCATCTGTTTTTTGAGCTAACTTTTTAACAAATATTTTGCCTTGATAAACGCCTTTGCTATTTTGATTAAGTACATATTTAATTTTTTGATTGCTCTTACAGTGAGCCGTATTATGATTTATTCTTGTTTTGATTTCCTGGTGATCGTCGCTAATTAAATTTAATGCTGAATAAATATTACAGACTCCATTTTCCTTGTTTAAATCTGCTTCAATATCTACTTTATTAAATTTTAGGCCAGAACTTAAATTATAATTTTCATATTTAGAACCTTCCTCTAATGTGACTTTAATGTATTTATAAAAATGACCATTGCTTTTAGAATTTTGGATCAAAATATTATTTAAAATCGCATTTTTATCTAATGAAACTAAATCTTCTGTATTTTTAATAAAATAGTTTCTTGTTTTGTCTGAATTATATTCAATTAATGTTAATTGAGAGTCTTTATTCAATTTTATAGAATTTTTATCATTTAAAATTATATTTTCAAGATTATCAGAAAAAAAATTATAAATGATCAATGGTTTTTTAAATTTATAATTTTTAGAAACTTCTAAATTAAAACCCCAAGAAAATAATGCATTATTAAGAAAATGTAATGAATTTTTTGCATCTATTTTAATTGTGCTTTTTTCAGAATAGTTTTTAAGTAAAATTTTTTTTTTTTCTTCATATTTAAAGCTACTAGAGTTTATTTTACCATCAATTAAAAATATATAATTATGTTCAATATTTTTAATCGTCTCCAATTTTTTATTAAAATTATGTTCGTGTCTATTATTAATATTTTCAAAATTTTTATTCAAAATTGAATTAAAATCTGTAAACTTCCAATCTTCAAGGTTCTTATTTGGAAAACCTTGTTCTAAAAATAAATCAAGATTTTTTTGCCTAAAATTTCTCTCTTCTTTTGAAAGATTTTTTATTTTTTCAATACTAAAATCGTAACTTTGATTCATTTAAATTAAATTTGTATAACCAGTTTTTTCTAGCTCTTCTCCTAGTTCGGCACATCCTGTTTTAATAATTTGACCGGCTGATAAGACATGAATAAAATCTGGCTTGATATAATCAAGCAATCTTTGATAGTGGGTGATGATCAAAAATGCATTATTTTTATTTTTATATGAATTAACTCCGTCAGCAACAATTTTTAATGCATCGATATCTAACCCTGAGTCAGTTTCGTCTAAAATTGAAAGCTTAGGTTCTAATATCTTCATTTGAAGAATTTCATTTTTTTTCTTTTCTCCGCCTGAAAAACCAACATTTAATTGGCGTGATAAAAATTTTTCGTCTATTCCAAGTTCTAAAGCTTTTTCTTTAATTAATTTTAAAAAAGTCAAGGTATCTAATTCTTTTTGGCCTTTTGCTTTTCTCACTGAATTTAAAGATGTTTTTAAAAAATTATTTGTGTTTACTCCTGGTATTTCTAACGGATATTGAAATGCTAAAAAAATACCTTTCTGTGCTCTTTTTTCTACTGATAAGTTATTTAAATCTATCCCATCAAAAGTTATTTCTCCTTTGATGGTATAGCCATTCTTTCCTGAAAGAACGTTAGCTAAAGTACTTTTGCCAGAACCATTAGGTCCCATAATTGCATGCACTTCACCTGATTTGATATTCAAATCTACGCCTTTTAAAATCAATTTTTTATCAATACTGGCGTATAATTTTTTTATTTGTAACATTAGCCTACACTTCCTTCTAAACTAATAGCAACTAACTTTTGTGCTTCTACTGCAAATTCCATAGGTAACTGTTGTAATACTTCTTTACAGAATCCGTTTACAATCAAGCTAACGGCTTCCTCTTTATCCAATCCTCTTTGGTTACAGTAATAAAGCTGTTCTTCATTAATTTTTGTAGTGGTCGCTTCGTGCTCAATAGTTGATGTTGAGTTTTTATTCTTAATATAAGGGACAGTATGCGCTCCACATTTATTTCCCATTAATAAAGAATCGCATTGGGTATAATTTCTAGAATTTGATGCTCTCTCGCTAATATCGACAAGTCCTCTATACGTGTTATCAGCATTTCCAGCTGATATGCCTTTTGAAATTATTTTACTTTTGGTATTTTTTCCAAGATGGATCATTTTTGTGCCTGTATCTGCTTTTTGAAAATTGTTTGTAATCGCTATAGAATAAAATTCTCCAACAGAATTATCTCCTTGCAAAATGCAGCTTGGATATTTCCAGGTAATAGCTGATCCGGTTTCGACTTGAGTCCAAGATATCTTTGAATTTTTTCCTCTACATGCGCCTCGT
>SYDM01000029.1 GCA_005801485.1 Rickettsiales bacterium | reverse complement strand
TGAATATTTTTTTTCTTAAACATGACTTCTTCTAAAATTTCATAAATGTGAACGTATTTCTCTTTTTTGAGAAGGTTAGCTATTCTAAATAAATAAGTTCTCATAGTAGGAACTCTTGAATCTCCACTTCTATAAACTCTGTGGCCAAATCCCATGATAACCTTTTTCTTTTTAAGTGCATTTTCAATCCATTTTTTTGCTTTTTCAGGTTTTCCTATTTCCTTCATCATATGCATGACAGCTTCATTAGCTCCACCATGCAAAGGTCCTTTAAGACTTGCTATTGCTCCAGTGATAGCTCCATGAATATCAGATAAACTACTTGTAATTGTTCTTGCGGTAAAAGTCGAAACATTGAAACTATGTTCAGCATATAAAATTAAAGACACATCAAAAGCTTTTACAATTTCCTTATCTGGAACTTTTCCAAACATCATATGAAAAAAGTTTTCTGAAAAAGAATATTTATTACTCGGATTTATAATTTTTTTTCCTTTTCTAGTTCTAAAATAAGCAGCAATAGCACTTGGAGTTTTTGCAAAAATTCTTATAGCTTTACGCATATTAGCTTCTTGAGAACTATTACTTGTTTCTTTATCCTCTAATGCCATCAAGCTTACTACTGTTCTAGTCACATCCATCGGATGTGCATTTTTTGGCATTTTTTGAATACTGGCAAGTATTTGACTAGAAAGTTTTCTGTTTAATTTTTCTTTTTTTATGAATTTTTTTAATTGATTTTTATTTGGCAGTTCCCCGTTTAAAATAAGGTAAGCTACTTCTTCAAAAGAACATTTATCGCACAGTTGTTGCACTGTATAACCGCGATAGGTTAGTGAATTAATTTCAGGCATAACCTGAGAAATAGTTGTTTCATCAACAACAATACCTAACAAACCTTTTTTTATTTCTTCACTCATATTTATTCATGCCCTTCAGAAGAAAAATCAGTAATTTTTTTATTTAATCTATTATATTTCTCATATTCCACTAATTCATACAATCTTTTTCTAGTTTGCATCTTATCTAAAATATTATTCTGATCTCCATTTTTAAATATAGATTTTAAACCGTCCTCAACATTTTTCATTGCTAATCGCTGTGTCGTAACAGGATAAATAACGATATTGTATCCTAAGTTTTCAAGATCAGATTTATTTAAAAGCTTTGATTTTCCAAATTCAGTCATATTAGCTAATAAATATTTCTTTGAAGTTTTTCTAACTTTTTCAAATTCTTTTTCATTTTTCATGGCTTCAGGAAATAATATGTCAGCTCCTGCATCTTCATAGGCTTTAATTCTATCTAATGTTTTATCAAAACTTTCAATACCATTTGCATCAGTTCTAGCTATAATTAAAAAATTTTTATCTTTTCTTGCTTTTACAGAGTCTTTAATTTTTTTTACCATTTCTTTTTTTGAAATAAGTTCTTTATTATCTAAATGACCACATCTTTTTAAATCAACTTGATCTTCAATGTGACAGCCCGCTAAACCTTTTGCCTCAAGTATAGAAATAGTTTTTGAACAATCCTTAAAACCGGTATCTGCATCGACAATAGTTGGTAGGTCACTTACTCTACTAATTTGTGCTGCACGGTAACTAACTTGATCCAGAGTAATTAAACCAATGTCTGGTAGACCTAAATCATTCGACATAACTCCCCCTGAAATATAAATCCCATCAAACCCAATTTCTGCGATTAATTTTGCGCACAAAGGATTATAGGCACCAGGAAATCTTAAAAGTTTTCCAGACTTAAGAGATTTAACTAAATCAGATCTTTTTTTAGAAGAATTTTTTTTAGTAAAATGCATAGGCTTATTTTTTATAAGACGATGCTTACGAAATCAAAGTTTTATTTAATTAGTATGAATATGCCAGTTAGAATCAACAATATTGCTAGGATGTATTCAATTATTTTTTTTGTTTTTAAATCATTAACAAAAATTCTTAATGAATTACCAAAAATTGCCCAAAGCGATATAGAAGGAAAGCAAACAATTGGAGCTGTTAACGCAAGAAACATTGTCGCTTTAAAAAAACTTTCTTCTGTTGGAAAGAAACCAGAAACCCCAGCGATAGCCACAGCCCAAGCTTTTGGATTTATAAATTGAAATAAAGAAGCTTCATAAAATTTTAAAGGTCTGCCAGATTCTTTTTTAACAACACTAAAAGAGCCAAGCATTTTCCAGCTTAGATATAAAAGGTAAAAAAAACATAAAATTTTCATATAAAATTGAATGTATGGAAATTTAATAAAAATATTACCCATTCCATAACTAACAAGTATAATTTGAAAAAAATGGCCTAATGGTATTCCAATTAAATGTGGAAGAGTTCTAACAAAACCAAATTTCATACCTGATGCCGTTAGCATTGCATTGTTTGGTCCAGGGGTTACAAACATTATAAAATAGTAAATAATTAACGCAGACCAAAGTGGAAAAGTTATCATAGGTATTTTGAAATTATTTTATCAAATCCTATAAAATCTTTTATTAAAACATCATGTTTTATTTGTTCAGTTCTCTTTTCAGTATAACCGTTCGCAATTAGAACGAATGGAAGTTTAGCATTAACAGCTGCCATTTCATCAATTTCGCTATCACCAACCATTATAGTTTTTTTTAAATCTCCACCTATAATTTCAACAACATTAGTCAAATGTCTTGGATCAGGTTTGTTAAAAGCAAAAGTATCATGACCTGCGATATATTCAAAATAATCAAATAAATTTAATTTTTTTAGTAATTGAACTGCTAATCTTTCCTGTTTATTGGTACAAATTGCCATTGAGATATTTTTTGATTTAGCCCAATCTAAAAACTCTAATAAACCTTTGATCGGCTTGCTGCCATTTGCAATATTCTT
>SYDM01000028.1 GCA_005801485.1 Rickettsiales bacterium | reverse complement strand
TAAAAAATGAATAAATTAAATATTTTAATTATTGTATATATCATTGGGTTAATTTTTGGAGCTTTAATTCTAGATTTATGGAGTGCTGAAACAAGTCCAAAAGCACTAATTGGAATTGGTTGGACATTTTTATTTCTGATAGGATTATTTTTAATAGAAAAAAAATAAATATAAATACTCAAATTAGTTATGCGAGAAACTAAATGTTTGCCAAAAATCTTTCATTTACCACCAACTACCATGCCTTCAATCAATATTGTTGGTGCATTTGTTGAATATTTAAATTCAAGATCGTCTGCTAAAGTAACATTTTTAAATATATCTTTGAAATTTCCAGCAATCGTAATTTCACTAACGGGATATTGAAATATTCCATCTTCAATCATAAAACCAGTTGCACCCACTGAATAATCTCCGGTAACTAAGTTGCTTCCCTGACCCATGGTTTCAGTAATATACAATGCTCTTTTATTAAGTTTCAAAAGTTCCTTATACGAAACTGAACCTTTTTCAAAAAACAAATTACTTGTTCCTCCACATCTACCATTAGATTTTAGGTTTAATTTTTTTCCATTATAAGTATCGACTAAATAATGTTTTAAAACACCATGATCGACTAACTTTAATTCTTCAGTTTTAACACCCTCAGAATCAAAATATTTTGAGCCTAATCCTTTAACAATATCTGGTTTGTCATAAATATTAATTGAGGATGAAAATATTTCCTCATTAATTTTATCTTTTAAAAAAGATGTGCCTCTTGCAATAGATGATGCTGATATTGCATTTGCTAAAACACTCAATACCCCTCTTGAAATTCTTCTATCAAATATAATGCTAATCTTTTCACTTTCTATTTTCTTTGGATTTAATTTTTGTATTGTTTTTTTTGCTGCAATTGATCCAATTTGTTGAGGTTTAATCATATCATGAAGATGACGAGTGCTTGTAAATTCATAATCTCTTTCCATTTTATCATTTGTGTCTTTGGCAACAGCAACGAAGGATGCTGAAAAAGATGAAGATTTATAGCCATTTATAAAACCATTACTATTTGCTAATATAAAATTTGATTTCGACTCTGTAAAATCAGTCTCAGTATTAATAATTTCTTTTTTTTGAAGCGCTGCTTCTTCAGCCTCTTTTAAATATTCAATTTTTTCATCATTTTCAATATGATCATCATCATATAAGTTTAAGTCATTAATTTTATCTGCCAGTAATTCTTTATCTGGTAATGAATTATGCTCATCCTCAAGTGTAATTTTTGTTGTCTCTATACATCGTTCAATTAAAGTTTTTATATTATCATCATTAAGATTTGATGATGAAATACTGGATTTTTTTTCCCCAATATAAGTTGTTAATCTTAGAGCTAGGCTATCTGACCTATCAGACGTATCTAATTTTTTATTTCTATAACTAACTGTCTCTGATATGGAATGCATAACAGTAGCACTGCTGTCTGTTGCACCTAATTTCTTAGCTAGATCGATACAAAATGAAGCTTTTTTTTTTAAATATTCCTGGTCTTTTACCATTTAAATTATAATTGAGTTCCACCAACAGTCATTTTATCAATTAAAATTGAGGGTTGAGCAACACCAACGGGAACTCCCTGACCAGCTTTACCACATGTTCCAATACCTAGATCAAGCATCATATTATTTCCAATTAATGAAACTTCTTTTAAAATTGAAGGTCCATCGCCAATTAAAGTTGCACCCTTAATAGGAGAACCTATTTTTCCATTTATAATTTCGTAAGCTTCAGTGCAATTGAATACAAATTTTCCTGAAGTAATATCAACTTGTCCACCACCAAAACTTACGGCAAATATTCCTTTATCAACAGATTGAATTATTTCTTCTTGAGAATATTTTCCATTAAGCATCATGGTATTTCTCATTCTTGGAAGGACAACGTGCTTGTAACTTTCTCTTCTGCCGCTACCTGTAGATCTTGTATTCATTAATCTTGCATTTAATCGATCCTGCATAAAATTTTTTAATATTCCATTTTCAATTAAAACAGTTTTTTCAGTTGGTGTACCTTCATCATCAATTGTTAGACTACCTCTTCTGTTATGAAGTGTTCCATCATCAATAATTGTTACTCCTTCACTAGCCACTCTTTGACCCATTAAATTATGAAAGGCTGATGTTTTTTTTCTGTTAAAGTCACCTTCTAATCCGTGTCCTATGGCTTCATGTATCAATATTGCTGGCCAACCAGATCCTAAAACAACTTTCATCTCTCCTGCAGGAGCTGGTTTACTATCAAGATTTACTGATGCAATTCTAAAGGCTTCATCACATACATTCTTCCAATTATCATCTTTTAAATATTCATCATAAGATTGCCTTCCTCCAATTCCGTAAACACCATTTTCTTTTTTTCCGTTTTTCTCAAGCATAACTGAAACATTAAAACGAATTAATGGTCTTAAATCAGTTAACACCTCTCCTCCTGATCTTATAATTTCTATAGATTTATATTCTCCTGCAAAACTTGCCGTAACCTGCTGAACAATTCCACCTTTTGCTCGAGTGTAACTATTAACTTTTTTTAAAAGCTCTAACTTCGATTGAAGTGATTTTTCATCTATGGGATTAATATCTTTATAAAGTTTTTGATTGGTCTTTGGAATTTTATGATTATAAATCCCTTTTTTAGATTTAAGAGTTGAACTTAAGTTATTAGCGGCCTGCTTTAACGAATTTTTAGAAATCTCATTTGAATGAGAATAGGCAATCACCTCACCTGTAACTGCTCTTAAACCATATCCTAAATCAGAACTATAGCTTGAGCTTTTAATCTTATTATCATCGAGCATAATTGATTCACTCTTTGAATCTTCTAGATACAGCTCACCATCATCGCAATTATTTAAAGTCTCAGAAATAATATTTTCTGCATTTTTTCTTGTTAAATCTGTTTTAGTAAAAAAGTCATTCATATGTAATGAATAATAGGTATATTTATATTTTCAATCTGCGTATTTCACGCATATAAAATAAAATTTATTCTATCAAACTGTTCATATTACGCTGTTATCCGTCTTTCTTGGGGGCACCAAACAACACTATATTAATGATGAATGAGTATACACTTCAAAAACGATTAGATCCGCCGTGCTTGTCCTTAAATTCTTATTCAAAATATTTTTTATAAAATCTTGTTTAAAATTTTAGGAATTTGTTCTTTAAAGCCAAAAAAACCTTTGTTTGAAAAAGGAAAACAAAATTGATCATAATCCCTTGCTAAATAATAAATTTTTATTTTTTTCTTTAGTTTGCTTATAAAATCATTTTCATAGCCGCAGGTCAGATAAGGCATAATCACATCTTTGATATTATTCTCACTTATGACTTTTAAAAGATCATCTAAATTTTTTAAAATGATATTAGAATTAAATTCACTTTTTATTTGCTCAAAAATTTCAAGATTTATATGACTCTTAAAATTGATTACATTTTTTGAATAACCCTCTTTCTCTAGTAAAGAGTTAAAATCAAATACACCATAATGATTAAATTTTTTCTCCTTATGTTTTAATAAGTAGCAGCTATCTAAATTATGGATAAGAAATAATGAGTTTTCACTTTCTATTTTGTCAAAGTGTAAAGGTATTTGTGTAAAATTTTCACTTTCAAATAAAGAAACTGCTTTCTCATTTAAAGTTAAATTTTCATACTTTTTTGCTGAAAATTTATTAATATTCCAAGTAGTTGCAAGATAATGTTTGCCTTTAGTCTGCAGCCCCGCAACCCAACGCCAACTTAATGTATTGGATGCAGCATCGCCATCGAGTAAATGTTTTAAAAAAAAATCAGCCCCAAGTTGCCAAGGAAGTTTTAAAGTAAAAATCCAAATACTTGCAAACCACATTCTTGCGTGATTATGCAAATATCCTGTCTCTTTTAACTCATGTACCCAATCATTAAAACATTCAACCGTTGTCGCTGCATGAATTGCATTTTGATAATTAATATTTTTTTTCTCTTCCTCTAATTTTATTAAATCTTGTCTGTAAACTTGCCAAACTCTAGGACGCAGTTCCAACCAACCTTTCCAGTATGTTCGCCAGAATACTTCTTGGATAAATTTTTCAATGGTCAGGTAAGGATATTTTGAATGAGCTGATTTTATAACTTCTAATTCATCAATCACTCGGTGGGTAATATATTTAGATAAACAACTGGTGTTATCTCTTTTATCTCTACCAAAATCAAAATTTCGACTTTTCGAATATTGACTTAAAAAATTCTCACAAAAATGATTAAGCTGACTTACGGCTTCTGTTCTAATTTTCATAATGTAATAAATTATGACAAGTTCGGTGTAGTATAGAGTGTAAATAAACTAATTGATTAAAGTCTTTATTATATCCCCCACCCAATACTCCACAAAGAGGAACCCTTTTTTTATAAAAGTTATGGATAACTAATTCTTCCCTTCTTTTAATTCCCTCAGTACTAATTTTAAATTTACCAATGCGATCATCCTCATGGATATCAACTCCAGCAACATAAAATACGTAATCAAATTTTTTTTTATTCATTTCTTCTAAAGCATTAAAGACGATTTTTAAATATTCATCATCTTTTATCCCCTCATCTAATTCAATATCTAAATTACTTAATTGTTTATTGAGCGGGTAATTTTTTTTAGAATGAATACTTAAAGTAAAAACGTTTTGATCGTTTTCAAAAATTTTAGCAGTCCCGTCACCTTGATGAACATCTAAATCAAAAATTAAAATATTTTTAATGTGATGTTCTGAAATTAATTTTTTTGCAGCAACCGCTACATCATTAAATACACAGTAACCATTACCGGAGTTTGCAAAAGC